>DATGGF010000171.1:0-1541 GCA_035308625.1 Acidimicrobiales bacterium
AACGTGGCGGTGCCTTCGGGGCTGGCCCTGCCGGCCGAGGGGATCTACGCGTGCTTCTACGAGCGGCCCGATGGGACCCGCCACCCGGCGGCGGTCTCCTACGGGTCGCGCCCCACCTTCGAGGGCCCCGACGGGGCTCCGCTCCTCGAGGCCCACCTCATCGGCTTCTCGGGCGACCTCTACGGCGAGGAGGCCCGGGTTTCGTTCGTCGAGCGCCTGCGGGCCGAGGAGCATTTCGACTCCGTCCCGGCGCTGGTGGCACAGATGCGCGCTGATGTGGCCCAGGCCCAGGAGCTGCTGGCGGCCGAGGCGGACTGAGCTGGGCCGCATGCGCGGGCCGGCCCGACACCAGGGCCGCCCGGCTGTCGGCCGGCGGGGGAGTGCTGCTATCCTCGACGCGATCCGGGGCGCCGCCCCGGTGTGACCCGGGTGGGGCGACGAGCCCACGGGCGCGCAGGTGCCCCGGCCGCCACCCTTTCGAGCAACTTCCGAGGTCGTTCCTCGTTTCCATGCCTGACAAGACTGCGACGATCACCGAGCACCGCCTTCACGAGACCGACACCGGCTCGTCCGAGGTGCAGATCGCGCTCCTCACCGAGCGGATCTCACACCTCACCGAGCACCTGAAGGTCCACAAGGGCGACCATCACACCCGTAGGGGTCTGATGAAGCTGATCGGGCGCCGTCGCCGGCTGTTGGACTACGTGCGGGACAACGACGTGGAGCGCTACCGGGCCATCATCGGCAAGCTCGGCATCCGTCGCTAGGCGGCGGCCGCTGGCCGAGCGCATTCACCACGGCACCGGGCCAGCCGTCAGCTGCCAGTCGCCGATCACCTGCCGAGGTGGTCGACCACTGGGAACTGGCCTGGCACGGTGACCGGGGAGACGAGGAGAACCCCCATGGCGAAAGCCGTCACGGTGTCGGGCCCGATCAGCGGGACCGACCACACCCTTTCCTACGAATCCGGCCGTCTGGCCGGCCAGGCCGACGGCGCGGTGATGGGCCGCATCGGCGACACGATGGTGCTCGTCGCCGCCACGGCCGCCCGCTCCGTGCGCGAGGGGGCCGACTTCTTCCCCCTCACGGTCGACATCGAGGAGCGCATGTACGCGGCCGGGAAGATCCCCGGCTCCTTCTTCCGGCGTGAGGGCCGGGCCACCGACCAGGCCATCCTCACCTGCCGGCTCATCGACCGTCCGCTGCGGCCGTCGTTCCCCGAAGGATTCCGCAACGAGGTGCACGTCGTCGGCACCATCATGAGCGCGGATCTGGAGAACCCGCACGACGTGCTGGCCATCAACACGGCCTCGGCCGCGCTGATGCTGTCGGGCATCCCCTTCGACGGCCCCATCGGGGCGGTGCGCATCGCCTGGTCGACCGACGGGACCTGGGTCCCTCACGCCACCTACCAGCAGGGCGACGCCTCTTGCTTCGAGCTCGTGGTGGCCGGCCGGGCCCTGTCGGACGACCCCGACGCCGAGATCGCCATCATGATGGTGGAAGCGGGCGGCACCGAGGACTCGTGGCAGTACTACGAA
>DATGGF010000172.1:0-5758 GCA_035308625.1 Acidimicrobiales bacterium
TGCGCGATCCACGACACGGAGATCCAGAAGGTGTTCGGCAGGTAGCGAACGGGCGAGACCAAGAGCCATGTGGTGTAGACGAACAGGAGCGGACCGACCGCATTCGAGGGTTCGTCGCCCCAGACGATGAGGCTCAAGAACACGGCGGTGAAGCCGACGGCCAGGTCGTAGACCACGTAGGAGGCCGACGTACCGTTTCGCCACAGGATGCTCTCAGCAGCCAAGCCGGCGATAAGCACCGCGGGCCAGGCCGCGCGACGGAGCCACGTGCCGAACCCGACATCGACCCGGGTCACCGAAGCTGCCCGCTCGCTCATTGGTTGCGCAACCCAGCCAGGTACTGAAGGCTCAGTTCGGATTTCGTCACGAAGGTCTTGGCGCCCAGCTCCGGGCCCAGCTCCTCAGCAGTGCGACTGGAGGTAAGCAGAATGATCCGGCCTTCGTCGGTCAACTCGTCTGCGAGGTCGATGCCGTTGCCGTCTGGGAGCAAAACGTCGAGGAGGACCAGTGCAGGTTGAGCGTCAACGACCTGTTGACGTGCTTCCCGGATGTCGCTCGCCTCGCCGACCACCTCGTATCCGGCCGCAATCAGGAGACGGCGGGCCATTCGGCGAAAGGCCGGATGATCATCCACCACCACGGCGGTCGGGACCACGGCCCCAACTATCGCGCCCACCGAGTGCCGTCGCATCGGAAGAAGTACTGAGCCACGGCGTGAAGGGCGAAAATCAGAACTATCCCCGATGACACTGACCCGACGACTGCGGGACGATGGGACCAGCTATGAGACTCTAGGTCCACGGAAGGTGACACGATGAGGATTCCAGCCCGAACGCCACACCGGTCCGAACACTCCGCCCGCCTACGTTCCGTGCCGCCGGGCACCAGGGTGGGCATCGTTCTGTCGATCGCTGCCGTCACCGGCATGTCTGCATGTTCCAGCACGAGCATGACGAGTTCTGCCACAGCGGCATCGAAGGTGAACCCAGCCTTTCTCCAGCGAGCTGATGGGGCGTGCAGCGACGCCGTCGCGAAGGGTGAGACCAACGATGGCCGGGCCTTCCCCTACAGCGATTTCGATCCGATGCATCCGAATGTGAAGACCCTGCCGTTGGTGGGTCAGTTCTTCCAACACGCCGCACCGGGATGGCGAGACATCCGGACGCGTTTCGACGAGCTGGGAACACCGGCAAGCGGTGGGGCGTCATGGTCACGGGTCGTCGCCCTAGTCAATGCCTCAGCGGACAACGTTGCGACGCAGGTCCAGGCGGCGCTTGCTTCGGACCCAACGCGCTTCGTCGCCACCGTGCAGAAGGTTTCACAGCTACAACCGCAGCTCAGCTCCGCAATGTCGGCCGCCGGGTTCGCGTCGTCCTCGCCGTGCGTGACCTTCTTGACCCACTGAACGGAATCAGGCATCCCCCGGGGCGCGCCTCCCGGCAATTACCGGAAGGGCTGGTTTTGGGCCTTTGGCATAGGGGCCAGGCCTACTCCGGGCAGCCGCTGACAATGCCGGACAAAGTACGGTTCGTGAAGTTTCAAAGCGGGCTCTTGGTAGACCCGGATGATTTGGCACCGGAGGATGACGATGCCGAGATTGGAAGCAGTCGACGAGACCTACTTCGAAAGCGCACCTCAGCGATTTGTCCGCACCTGGTCCATAGCCCAACCGGCCGAGCATGTATGGGGCGAGTTGGTCGGGGACAAGGCACTGCATTGGGAACGGGGCCTTCGCCTCAAGTGGACCTCGCCACGACCCTTTGGAGTGGGCACGACCCGGCAGGCCAAGCTGATGGGCGGGACGATCACCCTCGATGAGCACTTCTTCATTTGGGAAGAGGGGCGGCGCTGCGCCTTTTACGCCACAGAGACGAATGCCCCGGCCTTTAGATCGTACGCCGAGGACTACGTTGTAGAAGCGGAAACCCGCCGACCGCTGCTTCTTCACGTGGCGCATCGCGATTACGCCTAGCACGCTGGGCCGACTGAGCGCACAAGTGAACCGGCTAATGGCAAACCGCACATTCCGGGACACCGGCCGATATTTCAATACCTGAGACGGCGATGTCCGGAGGTCCCCAGGTGGGCCATCCGAGATGTGCCGTTATGCGTCCCGGCCCCGCCCCCCTCTCTTCTCATGGACCCGGCGGCGAAGGTCATCCAGTTCGAGTAAGCCGAATGGGCTGCCAGCGTGGTAGCGAACCCCTGCGGCCACTCCTGCTGCGTAATCCGACAACAGGACCGCCTCCTCGGGCGGCCAACCGTGGTTCTGTGCCCAGTGGAGGACCGCCTGAGGATCGAATGAAATGCCGTGATGCTTCAGGCCCTTGAAGGTGTGAATGGCATATGCCCGCGAGCTTGAGTCGAGAAGGGTCTTGCGAGCGGGGAGGCGGTGGTACCAGGGTCCGTGTGCATTGAACGTCCAGTCCCAGAGATCCTGGAGGGCCTCCTGGACGATTGGGTCAAGCGCCAGCGTCGGTTGGTCCTCGGGCACGGTCAGAAGCCTGCCACCACTAGAAGACCCGTCCGAAAAGTGCCGCTACAGCTCGCCTTGACCGCAAGGCGACCGAGCAGTAATACACGGCGTTTTCGTGCTCACTACCTTGGCTGGCGGCGTCCACCAAGCAGTCTGAAGAGGAGAGAACTCAGTCTCCCCGGCTGGCGACGTGCACGACGGGCCGCTGCCTCATTGGCGTCGCTGCCCCTACCGGCGAATCGCCACATTCCTTGGACTGCACCCGCTGGAGTCCATCCCCCAGCCTGAAAGCCCGATCCGGGCGAAGACCACATGGCGGGGGGCTCGTCGTTGACGTGGCCACGGAGCTTGGGGAGGGGCTTCTTCGGCTTCCGTCGCTTGATTCCACTCGACCCCATCCCACCATTGTGTCCTAAGCGAGCAAGGGTTGAACGGGCATCCTGTAAGTGCTGTGGCCTCAAGGGATCACTGCAACACCATCGCTGAAATGGCTGAAGCTATGAGGCGAGCTGGGAGGTGCGGTGATGGGCAAGAGGTTCTCCGAAGCTGAGCGTGCCGATATTTGGGACTCGATCGAGCGAGGCGAGTCGCTGCGGGTGATCGGCCGCCGTATGGGTCGTGCCCACGGCTCGATCCGGCAGTTCCTGGTGGACAACGCCGGTCGCCGTCCACGCCCACCAGGTAGCTCGGACCTTCGACTGACGCTGAGCGAGCGGGAAGAGATCTCACGGGGACTGGCGGGCGGCCTGTCGCTGCGAGCCATCGCAGCCGGCATGGGACGAGCACCTTCGACGGTGTGTCGGGAAGTAAACGCCAATGGTGGCCGGTCGGGCTATCGGGCCCTGTCGGCCGAGCGCTCGGCTCGTCATCGAGCTCGGCGTCCCAAGGTGGCCAAGCTGGCCCGGTGTCACCGGCTGCGTCGCATCGTGGAAGCGGGGCTCGAGAACTACTGGTCGCCGCAGGAGATCTCGGCGTGGTTGGCTCGCGAGTACGCCGATGACCCGGAGATGCAGGTGAGCCACGAGACCATCTACATGTCACTGTTCGTCCAGGGCCGAGGGGCGTTGCGCCAGGAGCTGCACAGCTGTCTGCGCTCGGGACGGGCCCTTCGCCGGCCCAAATCCCGCACCAAGGGAGGCTTCGGCCAGGGACAGATCACCGACATGGTGATGATCTCCGAGCGTCCGGCCGAGGCCAAGGACAGGGCGGTGCCTGGTCACTGGGAGGGAGACCTCATCTATGGCCGGCGCATGACCACCATCGGCACGTTGGTGGAACGGTCAACGCGATACGTAATGCTCTTCGCCCTCCCCAACGGCCACAGCGCAGAAGCCGTGCGCACCGCCATGGCCAAGAAGATCCGCTCGCTTCCCACCGAGCTGCGACGGTCGCTCACCTGGGACCAGGGCAAAGAGATGGCAGAGCACGCTCGCTTCACCATCGACACCGGCCTCCAGGTCTACTTCTGCGACCCCAAGTCACCCTGGCAGCGCGGCAGCAACGAAAACACGAACGGACTCCTTCGTCAGTATCTGCCCAAGGCGACTGACCTGTCGGCCGTCACTCAGACCCAGCTCAACGCCATTGCTCGGTCACTAAACGGACGCCCTCGACAAACGCTCGGCTGGAAGTCACCATCTGAGGCGTTCAACGAGGCTGTTGCGTCGACCGCCTGAGGCCACAGCCGATTGCGCGCACCTGGCAAGCGGCGGGGTGCCGAGTCACAGACCGCCCGGTATCGCGCGGCCCCGAGGCCGATGTCGTGCCCATCGCGCCCGTCGACGGGACTTCCTCGCGCACGAATCGCGCACGCCAGTCACGCACTCGGCGGACGCAGTCCGCCTGACCTGGACCTTGGTGCCCCCGGCAGGAGTCGAACCCGCAACCTGGTGGGTAGAAGCCACCCGCTCTGTCCAGTTGAGCTACGGGGGCGGATCGGCGGTCCGCACGAGTCGCGCGCCCGCCATTCACCAGGGTAGCCCCCGATCAACTCGGATCCCCGGTTGGGCCGTTCGTTGCGTGTGCCATGCTGGTCAGCGCACGGTGGCCGTAGCTCAGTTGGTTAGAGCGCCAGGTTGTGGCCCTGGAGGTCGGGGGTTCAAGTCCCCTCGGTCACCCTCATTTGCCGATAAT
Organism: Acidimicrobiales bacterium; assembly: GCA_035308625.1. Taxonomy (GTDB): domain Bacteria; phylum Actinomycetota; class Acidimicrobiia; order Acidimicrobiales; family UBA8190; genus DATGGF01. The sequence goes on from DATGGF010000172.1 coordinate 4,610, forward strand.
CGGCACCGGGGGCACGCGTGAACCGGACTCCGGAGACCTCCCGGCTCGTCGCGTACACTCCTCCGTGCGCCTCTAGCTCAATGGCAGAGCAACGGACTCTTAATCCGCAGGTTGGGGGTTCGAATCCCCCGGGGCGCACCAGCTGGGCTTGACCCCGTTTCGTAGACCAGCTTTATCGCAAAGCGGCCTGGTTTTCGTGGGTCAAGTGTAGGACTTCGAACTCGTTCGGGGTCAGGTAGTTCAAGGAACTGTGGCGCCTGAGAGAGTTGTAGAAGTGCTCGATCCACTCGGCAATGGCGATGCCGAGCTCGAGCCTCGTGCGCCGTCGTTGTCGATTGAGCAACTCGACCTGCATGGAGCCCCAGAACGTCTCCATGGGGGCGTTGTCGTAACAATCGCCAACGGTGCCCATCGAGCCGATGAGCCCAAGGTTGCGAACCTTCTCGGTGAAGGCCCAGGACGTGAACTGGGGGCCGTGGTCCGAGTGGATCACCGCCCCTGGAGGTCCGGGCCTCGACTCCGATGCCTTGGTCAGGGCGTCGATGACGAGGACCGAGTCGCAACGGCGGTCGATCGCCCATCCCACCGCCTTGCGGGAGAACAGGTCCAACACCACACAGCAGTAGATCTTCCCTTCGCCCGTCTCGTGCTCGGTGATGTCGGTGAGCCAGATCTGGTTGGGCGCGTCGGCGGTGAAGCTGCGTTGGATCAAGTCCTCGCAGGTCGCAGTGTTCTTGAGGTTCTTCACCCCCTTCTTCGGACCGGGCAACCCTTTCAACCCCAGCTCGCGCATGATCTTCCAGACGAGCTTCTTGTTGACGATGAGGCCCTGCTCGATCTCGAGGGCCGCTCTGATCCGAAGCATCCCGTAGGTGCCCCGGGATCGCGCATGGATGTCGGCGATGGCGTCGGCCAGGAGCAGCCGGCGGATCTCGCGGTCGGTCGGCTGGCGGTACTTCATCTTGTAGTAGGTGGCACGGCTGAGGCCGACGACCCGGCATGCCTCGCGCTCGGGGAAGCCCAGGTTGTTCAGCCCTCGGACAACCTGGTACTTCCTTTTGGGTCGACGCCGTCCTCCTCGAAGAGGGCCAGGGCCGCCCTGGTGATCTTCAGCTCGGCCTCAAGCTCTTTGATGCGCCGGCGAGCCTG
>DATGGF010000173.1:0-2682 GCA_035308625.1 Acidimicrobiales bacterium
GGGATGTAGCGCGACCCGACCACCAGGTCGTAGCCGTCCGACAGCGGGGCCACCAGCCCGGGCAGCGCGTCGGGGTCGTGGGAGAGGTCGGCGTCCATCTCGATCATGACGTCGTAACCGTGGTCCAGCCCCCAGGCGAACCCGGCCCGATAGGCGCTACCGAGTCCGGCCTTGCCCGGTCGGCGCAGGACCTCGACGCCCCCGGTGTCCTTGCCCGTCTGCTCGGCCAGCTCGGCGGTGCCATCGGGGCTGTTGTCGTCGACCACCAGCACCGAGCCCTCGGGCAGGGCGTCCCGGATGCGGCGCAGGACGCGGTCGATGTTCTCCGATTCGTTGTAGGTGGGCAGGACGACGAGAACGCGCATGGTCTCCGAAGGCATCGGGTCAGGGAACGGGAAGGCTCGGCTCGCGGGTGGCGGTCGGAGCGACGTCGGGAGCGTCATGCTGGCCCGCCTCGGTGGCCTGCAACAACTCGCGCACGATCACCTGGGCCGAACCGGCCAGGGGGATGGCCAGCAGGGTGCCGACGAAGCCGCCGAAGAAGCCTCCCACCAGATCGCCGATATTTGCCCCCACCAAGATGGACAGCAGCACGAGCAATGGGTTGATGCGCACGGTGCGGCTCATGACAATGGGGTTGAGAACGTGGTTCTCGAGCTGCGTGTACACGAGGAAGACGACCAGGGTCACGATGCCGGCCGTGAGCGAGTGCCCGGCGGCGAACAGCACCGTGGGGATCCCGGCCAGCGCGCCGCCGATCATGGGCAGGAAGTCGAGGAGCCCGACCCACAGGGCCCATAGCAGAGCGAAGGGAACGCCCAGCAATGTCAAGGTGATCCCCACTACCACGCCAGCGACGATCGACGTGATCAGGTTGCCGAGCATGTATCCCGTCACCGAACGCGTCACCTCGCTGGCCACGCGCGTGATGATGGCGGCCCGGTCGGGCCGCATGAATCGCAACGCGCCGGCCCGGAGCTTTGGCGCTTCGAGCAGGAGCAGCAGCACGAGCATGAATATGGCGAACAGCGTGATGACGAGCGATAGCGCACCCTTACCCAAACTCAGGGCCGGCTTGGACAAGTCCTTGGCGAACGACGACAACTTGGGCACCACGTTCTTGTCCACCCAGTTGGTGACGTGGTACTTCTTCACCAAGTGGCCGATCGGGCCCTTTCCGGTCTCCGCCTGGCGTACGTACGTGGGCAAGTTGTGGGCCAGGTGATCGATGCCGTTGACCAGCGGGTAGCCGAAGGCGAAGGCCAGCCCGCCGAAGGCCAGCACGGCGAGGACCGTCACGATGGCCACGGCCGAGCCACGGCGGTGGACCACCCGGCGCTCGAGCATGACGACGGCGGGGTCGAGCAGCAGGGCGATGAACCCGGCCACCACGATCAGCAACAGGATCTCGCGGAGCTTGTAGATCAGGTGCCCAGCCAGGTAGACGCCGGCCACCACGAAGACCGAGACCAGGATCGTGGCCAGAGGGATGTTCCGGGCCTCGGCCCGCTCCATGAGGCGCGCCCGGCGGCTCTCGGGGGCCGGGAGCTGGTCCGACATGGGCCCCAGCATGGCAGCTAGAGCCGCAGACCACGTGCCAGCATGAGAGTGTGTCGGATACAGCGGGAACCGCGGTCCGGCGCCGTCCCCGACTGCGCCGCGAGATCCGCTGGACCATCTCGGCGTTCCTGCTGCTGCTCGTCGTCGAGCTCCTCGTCATCCCCGAGCTGTCCGGGCCGACCAGCCAGTTCCTCAACCTGGTCACACAGGTCAACGTCGCCTACCTGCTCCTGGCCGTGGCGCTCGAAGGCGCCGCGCTCGTCGCCTACGCCCAGCTGACCCACACGGTGCTGCCCCCGGAGGGACCCTCCCGGTGGCGCCTTTGGCGCATCAACACATCGTCACTGGCGTTGACACACGTGATCCCCGGCGGCACGGCCACCGGGTCGGCCTTGTCCTTCCGGCTCCTCACCGACTCCGGGGTGCAGGGAGCCGACGCCGCTTTTGGCCTGGCCATCCAGGGGGTGGGATCGGCTGTCGTCCTCAACTTGATCTTCTGGATGGCGCTCGTCGTGTCGCTGTTCTTCCACGGGTACAACCCCTTGTACGGCACAGCCGCCGGCGCTGGCATCGTGCTCATGGGCCTGTTCGGCGGGGTTGTCATCCTTTTGCTGCGTGGGCGACCGAGAGCAGTAGAAGTCGTCCGACGCGTGGCCGACTTCCTCCCCCTGCTCAAGGGAGACCGGCTGGCTGCCGCAGTCGAGCGCATCGCCGACCGCTTGCGCGACATGCTCGACGACCGGCCCGTCCTCATCCGGGCCATCGTCTGGGCCGCGGCCAACTGGCTGCTCGATGCCGCCTCGTTGTGGGTGTTCCTCCTCGCCTTCCACACCCTCATCTCCCCCATCGACCTGCTGGTCGCCTACGGCCTGGCCAACGTGCTCGCCGTCATCCCCATCACCCCGGGCGGGCTCGGAATCGTGGAGGGCGTCCTGATCCCGACGCTCCACGGCTTCGGGGCGTCCAAGCCGGCGGCAGGAGCCGCCGTCCTCGGTTACCGCTTGATCAACTTCTGGCTGCCCATCCCCGTTGGCTTCGCCACCTATCTCTCGTTGCGCTTCTCACGGGGCACCGGGTGGCGACAACGCCTCGAGGTGGCCCGCCACGAAGCGGCCCAGGGAC
>DATGGF010000174.1:0-6910 GCA_035308625.1 Acidimicrobiales bacterium
GGGATCGATCCCGGCGAGAAGTACGCCGCATGCGATCACCGTCATTGCGAGCTGCCGGGTCGGTACGCGTGCGAAAAGGAGGAGAACCGCACACCCAAGCGTCAGCGTCCACACCGGCCCCACCAGTTGATTCGGCTCGCCTCCCAGCTTGGCCTCGGCCAGGATCGCCGTGGGTATCGGGCTGATCGCCAGGACGACGGCCGACACCGCCAGGAGTGAAGAGCGACGCTTGAGGGGTTCCTGGCCTTCACGCACAGACCGGATGGCGATCACTGCGCACACCACTAGCGCGATGAGTGGAATGGTCAGAAGCCGAAGGCTGGTTCCCGTCTGATGCCCGATCGACGTGATCCGCCCGTATCGCAACTGGCTTCGCACGAGGATGTCGAACGCCTGACCATCACTCACAATCTGCAAGAAGACACCGAGAAGCGCCGAAGAAGCGACGAACGTCACCAGGGTCCATGAAGAGCGGATCCACTGCTTGATGCCCCGGGAATCGCGCGATTGGAGGAGCGGCGGCAGCGCGAGGACGATGATCCCAGTGACAAGACATGGCACGAGTGTGATCTGCTTTGTGGCGACCGACCCCGTGAGGAGGAGACCGGTGACCACCATCTGCCGGCCAGACAATTCGTTGCGGGTGTAGAGCGCACGGAAGACGAGACAGGCGGCCAGGACGAGCAGGCACCAAGCCAGCTGATCGGGGCGACCTTGCTCCAGTGTGCTGAATGGCTGCCCATTCGCGCTGAGTGCGGTGAGTCCACCGAGAGACAGCGCGACTACGAAAGCGCCCGAGGCCAGGCGCTGCACGCGTGTGCGGGCCACCATCAATGTCAAGCGAACGAGAGAGACCAGGGCGGCCAACGCGGCCACCATGGAGATCACCGGGGCCCAACCGACCCACCAGAAGATCCGTAGCAGTCCGGCGACGATCCAGGAGAACAGCGGCGTGTAGGGGAAACCGGAGTATTGGGTGGCCGGATTGCCGTACTGGAGGTGACCGGTGGCAACGGCCTCGGCATCGGTGACGATGTTGTCCGAGTACCCGATGTCGGGGTGGCGCGCGAAGAGGATGCCGAGCAGGCTGAGCAGCAGACAGGCCAGCAGGATCGTGGCCACCGCCACCGCCCCGTAGAGAAGGACGCGATGCAGCAGGGGTCGGGCCGAATCGTTTGCCGCATGCGTTTCGGGCGGCGGTGCGTCGACGTTCGTCACCGGCTGAGTCTGGACTTGATTGAACCCGCTCCCACTGAGGTCGCTTTGGATTTTCGTTGCTCCGCTGGTCTCAGACTGGGGGGTTGGCCGCCAAAGCTACTCCAAGCATCTCGCACCGACCGTTGCCTCGCTCGTTCGTCGGCGCGAATCCCCGATGGTCCTCGGGGGACAAGGGGAAGGGGGGCTAGGCGCCCGCCGACACCTCGCCATCCAATTGCCGCTCGACAGCGCCGCCTCTTCGTGACCCGCTGGCGCGGGGACCCAGGGCACGGTGGTGGGTTTCGCAGGCTGACGCCTAAAGGGGACCGACCGCACGTGTGCACCCGGCCTTCGGGTCAGGGGTGGTGGCGCCGGCAGAGGGCAGGAGGTAGGGGTCGGTCATCTCACCAATTTTGACGGTTTTGCCACCGGCCACTTTCGACGACCGCGACCCCACCCGTACAATTTCGGCATGTCGGGGGGGCGGTGGGGGGTCGATGTCGTCGTCATGGGCGGCTGCGGGCACGTGGGCCTGCCCCTGGGCATCGCCTTGGCGCAATCTGGCCTGCGTGTGGCGCTCTTCGACGTCGACCTGGAGGCCGTAGACAGGGTCCGCTCCGGCAAGATGACCCACCTGGAGCCCGGCGCGCCCGAGGCGCTGGAGGAGGCCCTGGCAAGCTCCCGGTTGTCGGTTACGGCCGATGCCTCGGTGCTGCGGTCGACCGAGCAGATCGTGGTGGTGCTCGGAACCCCGATCGACGAGCACTCCAATCCCGATCCATATGCGCTGATGCAGGCACTCGAGGGCGTCATCGGGGAACTGCAGGACGGACAGCTTCTGGTGCTGCGGAGCACCGTCTTCCCCGGCGTGACCCGGATGGTCGAACGGCTCATGCACCGCTTCGACAAGGCCATCGACGTCGCCTTCTGCCCGGAGCGGATTGCGGAAGGTCACGCCATGGAGGAGCTGCGCACTCTTCCGCAGATCGTGTCCGCTCGCACCAACCGCTCCTTCGACCGGGCCGAGGCGTTGTTCCGGCACTTGACGGACAAGATCATCCGTGTGAGCCCGGAAGAGGCAGAGCTGGCCAAGCTGTTCACCAACTCTTACCGCTACATCAAGTTCGCTGCCGCCAACCAGTTGTTCATGATGGCCAACGACTGCGGCCTGGACTACGAACGCGTCCGGGCGGCGATCATCGAGGACTATCCGCGCGCCGCTGACCTGCCCCGGTCCGGATTCGCCGCGGGGCCGTGCCTCTTGAAGGACACAATGCAGCTGGCCGCGTTCAACAACAACAATTTCGGGTTGGGCCAGGCCAGCATGCAGGTCAACGAGGGACTCCCCCTCTACCTGACAGCGCGCATGGCGGCCCGCTTCGATCTCGGGTCCATGACGATCGGCATCCTGGGTATGGCCTTCAAGGGCGAATCCGACGACACCCGGTCGAGCCTGGCCTACAAGCTCAAGCGGATTCTGCGGGTCAAGGCGGCCGGCGTCATGGCCACCGACCCCTATGTCACATCTGACCAGGACCTGTGGTCACTGGACGACGTCCTGGCCCGCTCCGACCTGATCGTCATCGGAGCCCCTCACCGGGTCTACGCCGACATCGACATCCGCCAACCGGTGGTGGACATCTGGAACATCCGAGGTCACGGGGTCCGCATTTGAAACCGCGGGTGTCGATCGTGGTTCCCGCGTACAACGAGGGGGCCGCGATCGAGCAATGCCTCTCTCGGATTCTCGAAGCCGTCACGCTCCCCTGTGAGCTGCTCGTCGTAGTCGACACCCCGGACGACACGACCCTTCCCTACGTCGAGAAGTACCAGCGCCAGGACCCACGTACCCGGGCGGTGCTGAACAAGATTGGGCCTGGCCCGGCCCAAGCCATCCGATCCGGCATCGACGAAGCGGTCGCCGACGTCGTCGTGGTCACCATGGCGGATGGCTGCGACGACCCGCAGCAGATCGACCAGCTGGTGCGGCTGGTGGAGCGAGGCGTCGCCGTGGCGGTCGCGTCTCGCTATTCGCACGGTGGCCAGCAGGTGGGCGGGCCCCTGATCAAGAGTGCGCTGTCGCGCATTGCCGGTTTGTCCCTGTCGTGGTTCGCCCGCGTCGGCACTCGTGACGCCACCAACTCGTTCAAGGCGTACGACATGGAGTTCATCCGGGCGGTGGGGATCGACTCGGACGCCGGATTCGAGATCGGGATCGAGCTGGTGGCCAAGGCGCGACGAGCGCGACTGCCCGTAGCGGAGATCCCCACCATCTGGTTGGAGCGTCATCAGGGGATCTCCCACTTCAAGCTGGCGTCTTGGATACCCCGTTACGTCCGCTGGTGGCGCTTCGCCTTCGGGCCGCAGATCCCGTTGGAATCGATACGCGAGGCCTCGGCCCGGAAAAGGACCGCATGAGCGATGTGCTGGTGACAGGTTCCGCCGGGTTCATCGGCGGCTACCTCGTCAACGAACTGCTGAGCCGTGGGCACAGCGTCATCGGTGTCGACAACTACTCGAAGTATGGACCGGTGCGACGTTCGTACGACGACCACCCTCACTATCGGTTCGTCGAGGCCGACGTCCGCGATGTCGATCTGCTCGTCGATCTCCTCGCCACCTGTGATCACTTCGTCGTCGGTGCGGCCATGATCGGCGGCATCTCCTACTTCCACACCTATGCGTACGATCTTCTGGCCACTAACGAGCGGATCATTGCCGCCTGCTGCGACGCAGCCATCGCGTCGCAGCGAACCGGGCGCCTCGAGAAGGTCACCTTTATCTCGTCGTCGATGGTCTTCGAGTCGACCCCGGAATGGCCGTCGTTCGAGGGCCAGGAGCGGGCCATCCCTCCCCCGGTGTCGTCTTACGGGTTCCAGAAGCTCGCCGTCGAATACTTCGCCCGCGCCGCGTGGGACCAGTACGGCCTTCCGTACACGATCGTCCGACCGTTCAACTGTGTCGGGATCGGCGAGGGTCGGGCCATCGGTGACGTCGAGATCTTGTCCGGCAACGTGAGCCTGGCCATGAGTCACGTCGTTCCCGATCTGGTCCAGAAGGTGTTGAAGGGGCAGGATCCGCTCCACATCCTGGGGGACGGTTCTCAGGTCAGGCACTACACCTATGGGGGCGATCTCGCCCGCGGCATCGCCATGGCAATGGAGAATCCGGCCGCTCAGAACGACGACTTCAATCTCTCGACGAGCGAGTCGACGACCGTGCTGGAACTGGCGGAGAAGATCTGGCGGAAGATCCGAGGCGAGGACACTCCGTTCCGGTACGTGTCGGACGAGCCGTTCGAACATGACGTGGCGCGCCGTGTGCCCTCGACGGAGAAGGCCAAGCGGATCCTTGGGTTCGAAGCCACGACCACCCTCGACGACATGCTCGACGAGGTCATCCCGTGGATCGAAAAGGCCCTCGCCGACGACGTCATCTGACGGCGGCGCGTAAACGAACAGTTGCTGGCCGGCTTGCTCGCCGGTTCAGCGACCTCCCTGGGGCCGGATCAGCCCCCGCAGGGTCCGCCCGATGATCTGAACATCGAGCGCAGGTCCCTGGTGGCGCATGTAGAAGAACTCGAACTGGAGCTTCTCCAAGGCGTCATCGACGCTAGCCCCGTAGCCGAACTTCACCTGTGCCCAACCGGTGATCCCCGGGTTCACCAGGTGGCGCACATCGTAGAAGGGGATCTTCTGGGTGAGTTCGGCCACGTAGCTGGGTTGCTCGGGTCGAGGCCCGACCAGGGACATTTCACCGCGTAGGACGTTGATCGCCTGCGGGAGCTCGTCGATGTGGACACGCCGCATCCAGCGCCCCACGGGGCCGAGGCGGGGGTCTTCGGTGAGCGTCCATTCGCTGTCGCTCAAGCCAGGGCGCATGGTCCGGAACTTCACGATCGTGAATTCCCGGCCACCCTTGCCGATTCGTTGTTGGCGGAAGAAAAGAGAACCTCGATTGCCAGCAAGGTCCAACATCAACACAAGCGGACAGGCAGGAATGAGGACGACGAGCCCGATGAGACCGGCCACGACGTCGACAAGTCGCTTGATGCGTGCGTAGCGGGGAACGTGCAACTCCTGGATGTCGAAGAACAACGAGCTACGCTCGAGCTCGCCCAGAGGAAGCTTTCCCAGCCACTCGTCGTAAAAGAACGCCAGTGTGCGTACACGGATACCGCTGGCATGCAAAGAGGCCGCTTGTGCCACAACCGATTCGTCGGCCTGGGCCTCCCGTCCCAGGACCAACACCGTTGCTCGGCACCGGTGCGCTTCTTCGATAAGCCTACCTATGGGTCCACTGGCCCGACCCGATACGTCAGACGGAGAAATAACGCCGGCCAGCTTGGCCGGGCGTTCTGCCTCGTGGGTGAGATCGACCTCGAGTGCGGCCGCGTCGTCTGCGCCGACGACCGCCAGCACCCGGTCGTCGTCGGCCCCTCGGTGGTCGGCTTCGCGGGCCACGATGGTGATGGCGAAGAAGATGGGGAACAGCACCACCGCGGAGCCCAGAACCACCACTCGAGGCAGCAGCTGGGTGCCTCCCAACAGCTGGACGAGGGAGATGCCCGCGGCGCCGGCCGTGGCGGCGCCGAGCGAGGTCACCGCAGCCGCCCACTTCGCCTCCGAGACGTCCGGGATGCCGGTCAGATAGGCGGCCAGCTCGAGCAGCAGGATGTACCCGAGGACCCACCCGAAGCGGGCCGTGCCGGTGAAGTTGTAGTAGCCCACAAGGTGGGCGTGCAGCTCCCCAATGAGGACGACGATGACCACCGGGGCGCACAGAACCGCCCACCGGAGAAAAGACCTGCTGAAAAGAACCCGCTTGGGTCCCTTGTTTGCCAGCCACGCTTCGTGACTCGCCAAATTGGCCACGAACCTGCCCCCCGGTCGGTCGGACCCTCCCCCCTACGTCCGCACAAAATTACCAGCACCCTGGTCCGTTAGCTATGACGAAATTGGACGAAATTGAATGGACAAACCCGTCATGACCTGGTCTTACGGCTCACACCTCTATTCCAGGAGGCGGGAATCAGTCCGAGCTGATGGCGCCTGGGGGGACTTCATCGGTCGCTTCCGTATCGGGGCGCCCTCGAAGTGACCGAAATAGCCCGGCCAGTTCACGGCGCGGGAGGGTCCATCGCAGGGTCGTCGCCACCACCACGGCTGCCCCGAGCGGCACGCCAATGGCCAGGGTTTCGGACGGGCCCATGCCAAGCGCAACAACGACACCCAGCACTGCCACCTCCGCCAGTGCCGGGATTGCCGGTGGGAAGACAGCCGAAACGAGGAAGTGACGGAGATCGGTGCCGCAGTATCGGCACGCCGCGACAGCCAGCCATGGCGTCGTCACTCCGAGGGAAACGAGCGTTCCCCAGAACACACCGGCTACTCCCAAGGGATACACCAGCGCCACGCTGGCGCCGAGATCCACCAGCACCCCAATGGCCGTGGCGCGCAGGATGACCACGCCGCGACCCGCACCCAGCAGGATGTTGCCCGCTACCTGGGAGACGGCGCCGAGGGCCATGGCCACCATCGCCACCCTCGTCGGCGCCGACGCCGTAGCAGCGAGATGGGCGCCAGTCCATAACCGAATCCCCGGTGAAGCCAGCATCGCGACTCCGGCCGTCAATGGCCACGACATCGCCAGGGTGTAGCGGGTACCCGTTAGCAGTGTCTCCGTCAACCGCTGTCGGTCCCCGCGGGCATCA
>DATGGF010000175.1:0-2359 GCA_035308625.1 Acidimicrobiales bacterium
CTTGTCCCGCGTGGTTCGGGTGTCCGATGAGACAGGGGTGCATGCCGTCGTGCTTGAGCCGCTGAACCGGCATGTTCGGAAGTTCTATGCGGACTTCGGTATGCGACCATTACCAACTGAACCCGAACGGATGTATATTCCTGTCAAAGAGGTGCGGGAGTGGCTGAAGGCGCGTGCACCCGAACTCCTGGATAGTCAGTAGCGACAAAACTCCGGGGCGCGCGATCAGCATTCGGGAAGGGCCGGGCATCTAGCCCGGCCCTTCCTTTTGTATGCCGGGCATGTTGATGTTCTCGGAGGTGCAAGTCCTCTACGGTACAGGGAACCGAAACCGTTAAGCGAAGGCAAGGGCGTCACCGCGAGGTGGGGTCTGAAAGAAGCCGGAGCCACCGTCACGACCTGACGAACAGAAACTGGATAGTAGGCATGGAGCGTTGGGTGAGCCGGCAAGAGGCGGTGAAACCCGTGGTTCCCAAGACCGGCTCTGTGTAAATCCAGCAGGTGCGGGACAAAAGAGCATCGAGTTATCCCGGGAGATCTGCCTTCCTGCCAGAGATCGGGCTACCGGCTCAGCAATGCGTCGGGACGGGCAGGCAGAAGTCAGCCGAGGCCATAGTACCTGTGGGGAACCTCTCGCTTATTGGCAGAGGCCTCCCCGGCGAGAGAGAATGCACAGGGAAGGGCTGAACACACAGACACAAGGGACCACGAGAAGTCTCGGAGGCGGCATGCGGCCGAAAACCAAAAGCCCGCAAGGGCAGATGGCCTTCGTGTGGGAAGAGGCGAGTGAAGCTCTGCCAGCGCCCCCACAAGGGCACGAACCGTCCCCGGCGACCGACCGAGTTCGGGGCAATCTCGCCCGTTGCCTCCGACCGAGTTCGGGGCAATCTCGCCCGTTGCCTCCGAGCGGGAACCTTGACGCCCAACCTCATGGAGGCCGTGGTTGGCGCAGCGAATATGCGCCAAGCCCTGCGGCGGGTGAAGGCCAACAAAGGCAGTCCGGGCATCGACGGCAGGAGCACTTCGGAGTTGCCCGACTACCTGATGCAGCACTGGCCCGAGATCCGAAAACAACCACTGGAGGGGACGTACCAACCACTGGAGGGGACGTACCAACCACAGGCGGTCAAGCGGGTCGAGCTACCTAAACCGGACGGAGGAGTGCGTTTACTGGGCATTCCCACCGTGCTCGATCGGCTGGTTCAGCAGGCGGTCCTACAGGTACTTACGCCCCTCCTGGACCCCACCTTCTTGACCTCAAGCTACGGCTTCCGTCCCGGCAAGAGCGCGCATCAAGCCCTGGAGGCGGCACGGGAGCACATAGCGAGCGGGCGAGAATGGGTGGTCGATCTGGACCTGGAGAAGTTCTTCGACCGTGTCAATCACGACCTGCTGAGGGGTCGGCTCGCCAAGCGCATCGACGACAAGCGGCTACTTGGCTTGATCCGGCGATACCTGGAGGCGGGAGTAATGCTCAACGGGGTCGTGGTCGAGTGCGAAGAAGGGACTCCCCAAGGGGGTCCGTTAAGCCCCTTACTGGCGAACGTGCTATTGGACGATCTGGACAAGGAGTTGCAGCGCCGAGGCCACCGTTTCTGTCGGTACGCCGACGACTGCAACATCTACGTCCGGAGCCAGCGAGCGGGGGAGAGGACGATGGCCTCCGTGACACGCTTCCTGGAAATGCGGCTGAAGTTGAAGGTCAACCGCCAAAAGAGCGCGGTGGATCGTCCGCTTCGGCGTAAGTTCCTGGGCTACACGCTCAGAAAGCGCCAAGGAGAGATCTGCCTCTCGATCGCGCCCAAGAGCAAGAAGCGTTTCGCAGAGACGGTGCGACGTATCACCAAGCGCAATCGAGGCGTCAGCCTTGAGCGCGTGCTCAGCGAACTGAGGAGCTACACCGACGGTTGGGTGGCCTACTTCTGGCGCGCCCATACCCCCTCGGTGTTTCAGCAGTTCGACGAGTGGATACGACGACGCCTGCGCGGCTACCAGTGGAAACTCTGGAAGACGCCGCGCCATCGTGCCAAGCAACTACGAAAGGCGAAGGTCGGCCCGTGGCTGGCCTACGCAGTAGCCTACAACGGGGAGGGACCCTGGCGCATCGCGGGTTGCCCGGCGATGACCAGAGCCCTTTCCAACGAGAGGCTGCGGCGGTTAGGCTACCACAGCCTCTACGAGAGATACCAGGCGTTTGCGTCTTTGTGATCCGCCCGGTGCGGACCCGCATGCCGGGTGGTGTGGGAGGCGGGGAAGGCAACAACCCCGACTACCCGATTAATGGAATCTCCCACTTCTTGACGTTTAGACAACCCTGAGCACTTCTGTCAGGGTGACGGGTCTGAATGTTGCGCGTGGT
>DATGGF010000176.1:0-3184 GCA_035308625.1 Acidimicrobiales bacterium
GCGTCGGTCGCTGTCAACACCCCTGTCACCCGGCGCTCGCCGGCCTCCCCGGCGCGGGTGCGGACACTCACCGTCTCGCCGACGGCCCGGGCGAAATGCTCGGGCGTGCGCAGGGGCCGCTCCACCCCGGGGCTCGACACCTCGAGGGTGTAGCGCTCGCCCGGCATGGGGTCGTGGCCGTCGAGTGCGGCCGACACCGCCCGGGTCGCATCGGAGATGGCCGACAGCCCGGCGCCACCAGGCCCGTCCACCACCACGCGGACGAGACGGGACTTCACCTCGACGTCGAGCAGCTCCAGCCCGAAGGAGGCCACAGTGGGGGCGAGCAGGTCGAAGAGCTCGTCGTCCACTGCTGCGTCACCTCCCTCTCTCCTGGTTCGTTCGGCCCATCCTGCTCGCCCGGCTCGGGGCCGGAACGGTGCTGCGGAAAGCAGAAGCGTGGGCTGCCCGCCCACGCTTCGGCACACCACTCTTCGGTCTGAACGGCGGAGCAAGTATAGCAGTGGGACCCTCCGGCAGACCCGGCAGTGGCGGCCCTGGGACACGGCCCCGGGAGGCGGTCGAGGGTCTCAGGGGCTCGCCGGCGTGAGGGTACCGGGACCCAGGGTGACGAGCCGCCCGGCCGGCCCGCCCCGTCACCCGGCAGGGGCCGGGGCACCCCGGCACCGGGAGTGGTGACCTTGGCCCCTATGGCAGAGGGGCCGAACCGGCCACGCTGGGTGCCGTGTTCGTCGACGACGTGGGTTTTGCCGTGCTGGACGAGGCCGAGAGCCTAGAGCTGCTCCGCCGGGCCACCATCGGGCGCGTGGCGGTGACCATCGGCGCGGTGCCCGCCGTCTTCCCGGTCAACTTCGGGGTGCTCGACGACGGAATGGTGGTGTTCCGCACCGGCACCGGCACGAAGCTGGACGCGGCCATGCGCAACGCGGTGATCGCCTTCGAGGTCGACGAGGTCGACCCCGCGTACCACGAAGGTTGGAGTGTGCTGGTGGTGGGGGTGGCCGACGAGTTGCGTGATCCCGAGCAGATCGACCGCGCCCTGCGCCTTCCTCTCGCCACGTGGGCGCCGGGGACCCGGGACCATGTGGTGGGCCTGCGCCCCGAGTTCGTCTCGGGCCGGCGGATCGTCCACGACACCACGCCGGACGTCGCCGGCCTCTGAGCGCCGACTGCACCGGGGCCGACTGCACCGGGGCCGACTGATCGCCGCCCTCCGGGGCCGGGCGCACAGGCCGCCCGACGGCACGCCGTAGCATCTCGCCCACATGGCCGCCGCATCCGTCCTCACCCCACAGTCCACCGACTTCCCCCGGTGGTACCAGGACGTCCTGGCCAAGGCCGAGCTGGCCGACAACGGGCCGGTGCGCGGCACCATGGTCATCCGTCCCTACGGCTACGCCATCTGGGAGCGGATGCAGGCCGAGCTGGACCGGCGCATCAAGGCCCTCGGCGTAGACAACGCCTACTTCCCGCTCTTCATCCCCGAGAGCTACCTGCGCAAGGAAGCCGACCACGTCGAGGGGTTCAGTCCCGAGCTGGCGGTGGTGACCCACGGCGGGGGGAAGAGGCTGGAGGAGCCGGTTGTGGTCCGGCCCACCAGCGAGACCATCATCAACTCGTACTTCTCGAAGTGGGTGCAGAGCCACCGCGACCTGCCGCTCAAGATCAACCAGTGGGCCAACGTCGTGCGCTGGGAACTGCGGCCACGGCTGTTCCTGCGCACCACCGAATTCCTGTGGCAGGAGGGCCACACCGCCCACGCGGACGAGGCCGAAGCCCGGCACTTCGCCTTGGCCGTGTTGCACGACGTCTACCGCGACTTCATGGTCGAGGAGCTGGCCGTACCCGTGCTGACCGGCCGCAAGACGGCCCGGGAGCGCTTCGCCGGCGCCGACACCACCTGGACGTGCGAAGGGATGATGCTCGACGGCAAGGCGCTGCAGATGGCCACCAGTCACGAGCTCGGCCAGAACTTCGCCAAGGTGTTCGACATCACCTTCCTCGATGGTGAGGGCGTGCTCACCCACGCCTGGCAGACGTCGTGGGGGTGCTCCACCCGTCTGATGGGCGCGCTGGTCATGGCGCACGGCGACGACAACGGGCTGCGCCTCCCCCCTCGGCTCGCCCCGGTGCAGGCGGTGGTGCTCGTGGTCCGCGACGAGGACGGCGCCGGTGAGGCCGCCGAGCGCATCGCCTCGGAGCTGCGCCGCGGCGGGGTCCGGGTGGCCGTCGACACCCGCCTCGACACGTCGTTCGGGCGGCGGGTGGTCGACTGGGAATTGAAGGGTGTGCCGGTGCGCATCGAAGTCGGACCCCGCGACCTCGCCCGCGGCGAGGTGACACTGGCCCGCCGCTGCCGCGCCGCCGGAGAGGCCAAGGAGGCGGTCGGTCTGGACGCGCTGGGAGCCACCGTGCAGGGCGCGCTCGATGAAGCTCAACAAGCCTTGCGCGAAGGGGCCGGCGCATTCCGCGCGGCGCGCACCGCCGAGGTCGCATCGGTGGACGAAGCGCTCGAAGCCACCGGCGAAGGGTTCGCCGCCCTGGCGTGGTCGGCCGTGGGCGACGAGGGCGAGGCGCGGCTCAACCAGGAAGGCGTATCGGTACGGTGCCTGCTCGGCCCCGATGGCGGCCCCCCGCAGCCGGGCATACCCGACGGCGAGCTGACCGCCGTGGTCGGCCGCGCCTACTGAGCCACACCTGCCGGCTCACACCTACTGGCGGTCGCCCTCCCCGGCCGGCGGCTCGTGCACCGTCCGGCGGATCAGCTCCACCTTCTCCCCCGCGTGGTTCACGTCGGCGCCACGCTCCTCGAACAGTGCGGCGCGATCGGCGTCGGCCTCGGCCTCGGCGCCCGCGTCGGCCGCGGCCAGTCGCGCTTCGATGCCTTCGGCCACTAGCTTCTCGGCTTCCTCGACCAGCGCGGCCACCATGTCGGCCTCGGGGACGACCCGCACGATCTTCCCCTTGATGAAGAGGTGTCCGCGTCTCCGGCCCGCGGCGATGCCGAGATCGGCCTCGCGCGCTTCACCGGGGCCGTTCACCACGCAGCCCATCACCGCCACCTGCAGCGGCAGGCCGCGGCCCTCGAGGGCCTCCTGGGCGGCGCGCGCCACCCCGATCACGTCGATCTCGGCCCGGCCGCACGACGGGCAGGCGATGAGGTCGAGATCCTTGCGCTCGCGCA
>DATGGF010000177.1:0-2883 GCA_035308625.1 Acidimicrobiales bacterium
ACTACCGCCTCGACCTGAGCGACCTCGACCGCCAGCTCCAGGGGGTGAAGCTGGTCGCCTGCACGGCCATGTCCAACGTGCTCGGGACCATCCCCCCCTTCGCCCGCATAGCCCGGGCGGCGCACGATGCCGGCGCGGTGGTGGTGGCCGACGCGGCGCAGTCGGTTCCCCATCTGCCCACCGACATCGGCGAGCTCGGCTGCGACTTCCTCGCCTTCAGCGCCCACAAGATGCTCGGCCCCACCGGCATCGGCGTCCTGTGGGGCCGGGCCGATTTGCTCGAGGCCATGCCGCCGTTCCTGGGTGGCGGCGGGATGATCCGCGACGTCCGCCACGACGGCTTCACCGCCAACACGCTGCCCTGGAAGTTCGAAGCGGGCACGCCACCCATCGCCGAGGCGGTCGGCTTGTCGGCCGCGGTGCGCTACCTCGGCCACGTGGGCATGGACGCGGTGCGCGATCACGACGCAGCCCTGGTGGCCTATGCGCAGCGAACGCTGAGCGAGCGCTTCGGCAGCGACGTCACCATCTTCGGCCCGTCGGGGACCGAGGACCGCGGCGGGGTGCTGTCACTGGCCTTCCGTGACGTGCACCCGCACGACCTGGCCCAGGTGCTGGACCAGGCGGGGGTGTGCGTGCGGGCCGGCCATCACTGCGCCAAGCCGCTCATGCGCCATCTCGGCCTATCGGCCACGGCCCGGGCCTCGTTCTACCTCTACAACGACGTATCCGACGTCGACGCGCTGGCCGACGCGCTCGAGGACGCCGGTAACCTCTTCGGTTGACATGCCCGGCCTCGAAGACCTCTACCGCGAGATCATCCTCGACCATTACCGCAGCCCCCGGAACCGCGGGGAGCTGCCCGAGCCACCGGCGCACCGGGTCGAGGGTTTCAATCCCCTGTGCGGCGACGAGATCGTCGTCTTCGTGCAGGTGGAGGACGGCAAGCTGGCCGACATCCGCATCTCGGGCCAAGGCTGCTCGATCAGTCAGTCCTCGGCGTCGCTCATGTCGGCGGCGGTGAAGGGCAAGTCGCTCGACGAGGTACAGGAGCTGATCGCCACATTCAAGGCCATGATGTCGATCCACGAAGCCCGACTCGGCGACGGCACCGACGGCGAGGCCGACGTGCCGGCCGATGCCGAGGAGCCCGTGGATCTCGCCGAGTTGGGCGAGCTGGCCGCGTTGCAGGGTGTGGTCAAGTTCCCTGTGCGCATCAAGTGCGCCACCTTGGGCTGGAACACGCTGGCTCAGGGCCTCGAAGAGGTCGCCGCCTCCGTGGCGTAGGACGGGTCCCGTCGAGTTTCAGAACGTGAGGCGCATCTCGGTGGTGCACACCTCGGGGCGGCTGCGTAGCGCCTCCCCCGGTCCCAGCACGACAAAGCCGGCCCGCTCGTAGAGCCGCCGCGCTCGGTCGTTGCCCTCGGCCACGGCCAGGCAGAGCCCGCTGGCGCCCCCGGACCGGGCCCACCCCACCACCGCGTCGGTGAGCGCCCGGCCGGCGCCGGTCCCCCGCTGCCCGGGATCGACCCACATGGAGATCAGCTCGGGCCCGTCGTCGCCGGGCATGCCCGCGGCCACGCCCACGACCTCGTCCCCTTCCTCAGCCACGAACCAGGCCAGCCGGTTCGCCCCGGCGATCCACCATTCGTCGGGGCGCTGGAGCTCCTCTTCATGGGTTGAGTGGAACGCTTCGGGAGAGTCGGCCAGGGCGCGCAGCCGCACGGCGCGCGCAACGCTCCACTCCTCGGCACCGAGTCGCCGGACCTGCATGACGGGACCGATACTGCCGCATGTGAATGGCTCGGGTCACCGCTTTCGATCGCGCTGCAAGTCGTGTTCGTGGTGCTGGTGGCCGCCCTGCCCCTCGTCGACTGGGCCGAGGTACGGGCGAAGGTCGGGCGGCGCCGAGGGCGGGGTCAGTCGGCCGAGGGCGCGCCGTAGCCCGCATACCCTGTGCGCTCGAGCTCCTCGGACAGCTCGGGCCCGCCACGGGCCACGATGCGCCCGCCCACGAGCACGAGCACTTCGTCGGGCTCCAGCAAGTTGAGCAGGCGGCGGTAGTGGGTGATGGCCAATACCCCGAGCCCCCATTCGGTGACGCCGGCGCGCACGCGCCGGGCCACGTCACGGAGTCCGTCCACGTCGAGACCGGAGTCCAACTCGTCGAGGACGGCCAGTGCCGGGCGCAGGACGCCGAGCTGCAACGTCTCGCTGCGCTTGCGCTCGCCCCCGGACAGGTCGACGTTCAACGACCGCTCGAGCAGCCGCGGGGCCAAGCCCACCCGGGCCGCCTCCTCGGCGGCGGCGGCGCCGACCCCGTCCGAGCCGGTGGCCGCCACCAGGGCGTCGACCAAGCGGACGCCCGGCACCTCGGTCGGGTACTGCGGGGCCAGGAACAGCCCCAAACGGGCCCGCTCCCACGCGGGCAGGGCCAGAACGTCGGCGCCGTCGAGGGTGACCGAGCCGCCGACCACCTCGACACCGGGACGGCCCATGAGCACATGGGCCAGCGTGCTCTTGCCCGATCCGTTCGGGCCCATCACGGCGTGGACGCGGCCGCTCGAAACGACCAGGTCGACCCCGCGCAGCACCTCGCGACCCCCGGCGTTGGCCCGCAGGCCCTCCACCACCAGCTCGTGACGTCCGTTGGCGGTCACGGCAGCTCCAGGACCACGTCGTCGCCCTCGACGCGCACCTCGTAGACGGGGACCGGCTTGGTGGCCGGCAGCGAGCACGGCTCACCGGTGCGGAGGTCGAAGGTGGAACCGTGCTTCCAGCACTCGAGCTCGCACTCCTCGGCGAAGACCTGGCCTTCGGAAAGCGAGTAGTCCTCGTGGCTGCACGTGTCGCCCAGCGCGTAGAACTCGTCGTCGATGCGAA
>DATGGF010000178.1:0-1996 GCA_035308625.1 Acidimicrobiales bacterium
CGGATGCTCTGGGTGCCGGTGGCCGGCATGGCCCTCCTCGACCCGGTCGTGCTCATCTGCCTTCCGACGCTGGTCGTCAACGTCACGTCGTCGTTCGGCTACACGCACGACATCAAGTTCCAGTACACGGCGCTGATCGTCGGGGCGACGTTCATCTCCGTGGCCCAGGTGGCCCGGAAGCTCCGTGACAACCCACCCGTACGCCGCGCCGCCATGGGCCTGCTGGGCGCGACCGCCCTGGCGGCGAACGTGGCCTGGTCGCCGTCGCCGATCGGCGTCCACTACCACAGCGGGATCTGGGCGCTCCACAAGTACGACCGGGCCGCGGTCGACCGCGCCGTCCGCCTGGTCCCGGCCAACGCGGGGGTGAGCGCCAGCTACACCATCGACAGCCACCTCTCCCACCGCGTCCACATCTATGAATGGCCCAACCCCTTCCACACCGCCAACTGGGGCATCAAGGACCACAACCCCGACCCGCCGTCCAACGTCGACTACCTGGTCCTCGACACCAGCCTCAACCCCGACTCGGCGCCGCTGCTCCAGTCGTTGCTGGCCCCCGGCGGGGGCTTCACGGTCATCTACCGGTCGGGGAACGTGCTGGTCGCCGACCGCAGCGGCTGACCCTCCCGAGGGCGCCGGGGACGGCCCGGGGAGGCCGCACGCAGCCCGCTGCACGCACCCGGCCTGCCCCGGGGGCGCACCGGGGCGCCAGTACCATGGGCTCCCGTGAGCGTGTTCTCCAAGGTCCTGCGCGTCGGCGAAGGCAAGAAGATGCGGGCCCTGCAGTCGCTCGTCCCCGACATCAACGCCTTCGCCGACGAGTACGCCGCGCTCCCCGACGAGGCCCTGCGCCACAAGACCGTCGAGTTCCGCGAGCGGCTCGCCAACGGCGAGGACCTCCACGACCTGCTCTTCGAGGCCTTCGCCACGGTCCGCGAGGCCGCCCGCCGCGTGATCGGGCAGTACCACTACGACGTGCAGCTCATGGGCGGCGCCGCCCTGCACTTCGGCTGGATCGCCGAGATGAAGACCGGCGAGGGCAAGACGCTCGTGTCGACGCTGCCCGCCTACCTGAACGGCCTGACCGGCCAGGGGCTGCACCTCGTCACCGTCAACGACTACCTGGCCTCGCGCGACGCCGCCTGGATGGGCCAGATCCACCGCTGGCTCGGGCTGACGGTGGGCCTGGTGATCCCCCAGATCGAGGACTTCGGCATCCGCCAGCAGGCGTACGCGGCGGACATCACCTACGGGACCAACACCGAGTTCGGGTTCGACTACCTGCGTGACAACATGCGCACCCGGCGCGAGGAGATGGTCCAGCGCGGCCACGTCTACGCCATCGTCGACGAGGTCGACTCCATCCTCGTCGACGAGGCCCGCACGCCGCTGATCATCTCGGGCCCTGCGTCGGACTCGACCAAGCTGTACTACCAGTTCGCCGGCATCGCCCGGATGCTCGAGCGCGAGGTGGACTACGAGGTCGACGAGGAGAAGCGCACGGTCGTCCCCACCGAGGAGGGCATCGAGAAGGTGGAGAAGGCCCTCGGTGTCTCCAACCTCTACGACCTGGTCGCGGCCAACCTGGTCCACCAGCTCCAGGCCGCCCTCAAGGCCAAGGAGCTCTACAAGCGCGACAAGGACTACATCGTCGCCGACGGCGAGGTGAAGATCGTCGACGAGTTCACTGGGCGCATCCTCGAGGGGCGCCGCTGGTCCGACGGCCTGCACCAGGCGGTGGAGGCCAAAGAGCGGGTCTCCATCAAAGAGGAGAATCACACCTGGGCCACGGTGACCCTCCAGAACTACTTCCGCCTCTACGACAAGCTCGCCGGCATGACCGGCACCGCTCAGACGGAAGCAGCCGAGTTCGGGAACACTTACCAGATCCAGGTGGTCCCCATCCCCACCAACCGGCCCAATGCCCGCGTCGACCACTCCGACCTCATCTACAAGTCGGAGAAGGCCAAGTTCCGGGCCATCGTCGACGATG
>DATGGF010000179.1:0-6469 GCA_035308625.1 Acidimicrobiales bacterium
GGCCACCGTGACCTGGCCGTTCTTGAGCAGGTAGGCGTCGTCGGGCTCGCGGAGGTAGCCGGGGGCGGCGCCCGCCACCCTCGGGTGCCCGTACTGCCACAGGAGCTGCCCGGACGGGAACCCGATGATGACGATCGTCTCGTTCTGCTCCTGGTTGGAGATGATCGCCGTCCCCTGCTTGACGAAGAAGGCGTCGTCGGGGAAGTAGAACCCTCCCGGCGGGGCGGCGGCCGTCGCCGACGGGTAGTTCCAGATGATCTTGTCGGTGTCGTCCAGCACGAGCAGGCGGTCGTTGCCCCGGTCGGCCACCAGGAGCTTGGCACCGAAGAACGGTGAACCTGCGCCCGGGCTCCCGGCCGTACCGAACTTGGTGTCCGGAGTGAGCATCTCCACCGATGACACCGGCGTCCCGTCGACCTCGCCCCCCACCAGCCAGGCGCGGGCGCCCACCACGCCGACGCCGGCGTAGGCCACCGGTGAGGCCAGCGACCCGGCGTCGAGCGCCTTGTCCGTGCGCGGGTCGAAGGCGTACACGGCCCGGGTCGTGCCCCCGGGGGTCTGCATCGCCCCCGGCGCGGAGGCGCTCCCGCCGGGCGCGGCGGCGGCCAGGGCGGCTGTACCGGTCGACGTGCCCGCCGAGGTCGTCCCGCCGGCCACGTAGATGTGGCCCGACAGCGTCGCCGCAGCCGCGCCGACCACGGCGACGGGAAGGTGCCCCACCACGGCCAGCTGGTGCGCGGCCGGGTCGATCATCTGGATGGCGTCGCTCGCCTGGCCCTTGTGGGCCCCGGCGGCCAGTTGGCCCCCGAAGACGTAGATGCGCCCGGCGAGCACGGCCAGCGCGCCGTACCGCACCGGCACGGGGAGCGAGCCCACCACCGAGAAGTGCTGTCCGTCGGTGGTGGAGAGGACGTGCGGATCGGCGTTGTTGCCGTCGTACCCGCCGATCACGTAGGCGGTGGCGCCGATGCTCACGGCCCCGGCGTCCGAGCGGGGCTCGGGGAGCTGGCCCACGACAGCGGCGGCCACGGTCGAAGGTCCGGCCGCGGCCGCAGCCGGGGCTGCCGCCGGGGTGGTTTGCGTGAGCTTCTCCACTCCGCCCACGGTCGTAGGTGAGCCACCCCCGAGGACCAGGGCGCCGCCGGCAATCGTCGTGCCCGCGGCGTCGTGCAGCGCCGACGACAGGTGACCTTCCGTCACCACCTTCCCTGTCGTGGTGTCGAGCGAGAACACCCGGCTCGAGGAATTGCTGGCCTTGTCGAGCCCCCCGGCCACGGTCAGGGTGGTGGCCGCGCTGGCCCCGGCGCCGGTGGCACTGAGATTGCCGGGAAGCACGACCTCGCGCGACAGGGCCGCGTCGAGCGTCCACGGGAGCAGTCCCGCCTCCACCGCCGGGATAGCGGTGGTAACCGTTCGCCCGGTGCTCGCCGTGGAGGCGGTGTGGTGCTTCGGCGGGCTCGACCCACCGGAGACGACCAGCGTCAACGCCACCACCGCCACCACCACGAGGACGAGCACGCCCACGGCGCGACGCCGGCGGCGGGCGATGGCCCGGCGCCGAGCGCGGGCGGCGCGCGAGCGAGGTTGGTCGGTGGTAGCCATGAGCGAGGTCAGCCCGGTCGAACGAGTCTCACGCCGGCCGGGGACGCCATGAGCCGATCCTGGCACAGCCCTGGCGGGGCCGAAGGGACCGGCTCGGGCCTGATCAGGAGGCCGGTGCCGCGATGTTCTGCAAGCGCAGCTCACCATGGGCGACCAGGCGCCCGTCCTCGTCGGTGACGTCGGCTCGCCACAGCTGGTGGGTCCGGCCCTGGTAGAGCGCCACCGCCTCCACCTCGACCCGCCCGGCCGTGAGCGAGCGCAGGAAGTGCGTGGTGTTGGTCAGTCCCACAGCCACTTGGCCCCGCTCGGCCACCGCCGCGCTGGCGCCGATGCTGGCCGCGCTCTCCACGGCGGCGGCATACACGCCGCCATGGACGATGCCCCACGGCGTGTGTTGATCGGGGCCGAGATCGATGTGGCCGGCCACGCGTGTGTCGTCGAGCTCGTCCACCACCAACCCGGCGGCGAGGGCAAAGGCGCTGTGCGCCTCGGGGGGCCCGTCGGGGTAGGTCACCTCAGCCGAGCCGGATCCCGGCCAGTTGCGTGCCCTGCGCGACCAGCCGACCGGCGGAGTCCCACACGAAACAGCTTTCGTCGAGGCGCCGCGCTTGCACCAGCCCGGCCCGCTGCAGGATCTGGACCGGGCCGGGCACGGGCAGGGCCCGGACGTAGGCGGTCAGTTCGAGCGTCGGCACCCAGCCCGCCGACTCGACGTCGAGCGTGGCCGGTGGGAAGGAGTCGACCGCGTAGAGCAAAGAGTGGGCGCTGAACACTTCGTCGTCGGGCAGCGCCAGCCAGCCGCGTAGCTCGCCCCGTCCCGATGGTTGACCGCTCGTGAACCCGGCCGTCGAGGGGTCGATGCGCACCTCGACCTGCTGCATGATCGAGATGGTGACGCCGTCGGGCAGCTGGGGGATGATGCGGCCGCATTCCTCGAAGCTGGCCTGGCCCCGGTCGGGCGCACCGCCGTCCCAGTACGGCGCCGTGTCGGGCTCGATGTGGGCGGTGGTGAAGAGTGCCTCCACGCACCGCTCGCCGTCCTGGTCCATGCGGCCGCGCCATTGGCTGGCCGACCGGCCCACTCGGAGGGCCTCGACCGAGATCGACACCGGCCCCGGCTCGGGAGACCGCACGTAGTGCGCCGATGCGGCGATGACATGGTCGTGGGGACCGCTCCAGGTCACGGCGCGGCCCACCATGGCGAGGAGGTAGCCGCCGTTGGGCTTGCCCCCGATGGTCCAGCGGGTGTCGACATCGCCGTCGAAGCAGCCCGGACCCTGCGGCACGAGGGCGCTCACCGCCGAGAAGGGGCGGCGTTCGAGCTCGATCGTCTCCGGGCTCACGGCTGCCCCACCAACAGCGGCTCCACCGCGCCGGGACCTGGCGCGGTGCGGACGTCGCGCGGCCCCACCATCTCGCCGCACACCGAGCAGGTGAGCACGACATCGGCCGCGTGCCCACACCCCTTGTGGGTGAGGAGCACCGGGGGACCGTCAGGTGCCGCGTGCTTGTCGCCCCACTGGCGCATGGTCACCAGCACCGGCCACAGATCGCGGCCCTTGTCAGTGAGCCGGTAGTGGTGCCGGGGCGGATGCTCGCAGTAGGGGACCTTGGTCAGCACCCCCGCCTCGACCAACCGGCCGAGACGCTGCGTGAGGATGTTGCGGGAGATGCCGAGGCGGGACTGGAAGTCGTCGAACCGGGTGACACCGAGGAATGCGTCGCGCAGCACCAGCATCGACCACCACTCGCCCACCACATCGAGACACTGGGCCACCGAGCAGTGCATGTCCGAGAAGCTCTTGCGCTCCACCGTGGTCACCCTAGTGGGTTGCATTATAGAACGCAATACCTCCCACCGCCCGAATGGTGCGTTCCGCCGGCGAGCGCGGCAGAATGGAAGAGCCATGTGATGTCCCTCGAGCCGAGGAGGTGAGCCAGATGAGAACCGACCCTCCGAGTACCTGGCCCCTCCGACCGGCGCGCTGAGCTGACGTCGAACCTGGCTCCTCGCTGACGAGCTGACCCACCGCTCGCGCGTCCCGGCTCTCGCCGGCTCCGGGTCGGAGGCTTCCCCTCGCGGATGACGTCCGCGACCGCCCGCCACCGCACGGGCACTGCCCCTTTCCGGCGGCGCGCCGAGCGCGCCCGCTCCAGGGAGGTCTCCTCTCGTGTCCTTGCTTTCTGTTGCTCCGAGCGCGTTGCGCACCGTCTGGTCGGGCCAGCCCCTGCGCCACCTCATGTGGGGGTGCCGCCGATGACGCAGCCGACCACCACGCGCGCCCCCGAAGACACCGGCGTCCTCGACGCCGAGCACGTCGGCGACATCCGCGGGGCGCTGGGCACCATCTCGCGGTCCGACACCGGTCCCCGCGCCGGGCTGACCAAGAAGCTCTTGACCCTCCTCGCCATCGTGGGGCCGGGACTGATCGTCATGGTCGGCGACAACGACGCCGGCGCCTTCGCCACCTACACCCAAGCGGGCCAGGATTACGGCACCCGGCTGTTGTGGACGCTCCCTCTGCTCATCCCCGTGCTCTACGTGGCGCAGGAGATGGTGGTGCGCCTGGGCGCTGTCACGGGCGTGGGCCATGCCCGGCTCATCCGCGAGCGCTTCGGGCGCTTCTGGGGTGCGTTCAGCGTCGTCGACCTGTTCATCCTGAACGCGCTCACCCTGGTGACGGAATTCATCGGCGTCTCCCTGGCCGTCGGTTTCCTGGGTCTGCCCAAGGTCCCGAGCGTGCTGGTGGCCGGCGCGGCGGTGGTGGCGGCCGCCTCCACCGGGAGCTTCCGCCGCTTCGAGCGGGTCTGTCTGGTGCTGGTGGCGGCGTCTCTGTTGCTCATCCCCATCTACGTGATGGTCCACCCGTCCACCGGCACCATGGCCCGGAGCTTCGTGGTCCCCGGGTTCCCGGCCCACGCGCAGATGTCCACCGTGCTCCTCCTGGTGATCGGCATCGTGGGTACGACGATTGCCCCGTGGCAGCTCTTCTTCCAGCAGTCGTATGTGATCGACAAGCGGATCACCCCTCGATTCATCAGCTACGAGCGCGCCGATCTGTGGATCGGCATCCTCATCGTGCTGGTCGGGGCGGCTGCCATGTTCGGCTTCGCCGACGCCACGTTCGCCGGTCACGCCGGCTTCGGGCATTTCACCGACGCCCAAGGGGTCGCCCGCGGGCTGGCCCGCTACGTGTCCCCCGTCGCCGGGGACCTGTTCGCCATCGCCCTCATCGACGCATCGATCATCGGAGCATCGGCTGTGGGGCTGTCGACGTCGTACGCGCTGGCCGACGCCTTCGGCTTCAACCACTCGCTCCACCGCAAGCTGTCGAAGGCCAAGGGCTTCTATGTCGTCTTCGCCGGCCTCATGGCGCTGTCGGCCGCCCTGGTGCTGACCCCGGGTGTGCCCTTGGGGCTGCTCACCGAAGCGGTGCAGGTGCTCTCGGGTGTGCTTCTTCCGTCGGCGGTGGTGTTCCTGGTCCTGCTGTGCAACGACCGGGAGGTGCTCGGTCCCTGGGTCAACTCGCGTCGTCGCAACGTCATGGCTGCGCTCGTCGTCTGGGTCCTGCTCCTGGTCTCGGTCATCCTCACCGCCAGTGTCCTGTTCCCCCACATCACGGTGGGCCAGATCGTGGCCCTGTTGGGAGCGGGCAGCCTTGCCGGCGCGGTGGCCGGGCTCGCCCTGTTGGCCCAGCAGCGCCGGGAGCGTACGGGCACCTTGACGGTGCCGGTCGAGTGGGAGAAGCGCCACACTTGGCGGATGCCACCTGCCAGCCGGCTGACCCGGCCGCCGATGTCGGCCCAGCGCCGGTTGGGCCTCGTCGCCCTGCGGGCGTACCTCGTCGTCGCCTTCGTCGTCGTGGTGGTGAAGGTCGTCCAGGTGGCGGTGGGCTGAGGTGGCCACACCGGTCCTGGCTCGAGCCAGTGCGGCGGAGGTGGAGCGCGCGCTGGCGGTGCTCCTCGATCCGGCCTTGGAGCCCATCGTGGACCTGGTCGCCTGGTCGCCGGCGCCGGGGGCCTACGAGGTGGCATCGGCCCAGGGGCACGTGCGCGCCCGCCGACGTCCCGAGGGCACCGGCGACGCCAGGGCCGGCGGGCACTTCGAGGTCGACGTGGTACATGGCGAGAACCCGGTGGCCCGACAGGACCCGGGGCACCGGGCCGGTCTCGATGCCGAACGGTCCGCGCCCCATCCGGGCCGGGCCGACAACTCCTACCCGCACGCCTTCGACCAGCTGGCTCAACTCTTCGACCACCCCTCGGCGCCGGACCTGGTGGTGCAGCACAGCGCGTCCCACTACTGGGGCGATCAGGGTGGCCACCTCGGGGAACACGGGTCGATGGGAGTCGTGCAGGCCCGGGCGCCGTTCGTGGCCGCCGGCGCGGGCCTCGCCGCACGCGGCCCGGTGGACGAGTCGTGCCGGCTGGTAGACGTGGCTCCCACCATCCTCGAGCTCCTGGGGTGCGGGCTCGCGCACCACGACGGCACGGTGCTCCGCCTTGTCGTTCCCGAGCCGGGCGGGGCGAGCCAAGTGGTGGCCTTCCTCCTCGACGGCACCAACGCCAATGTCCTCTACGACCTCGCCGGACGCGGGCGGGCCCCCAACATCGCCAGGCTCATGGAGATGGGGACGACCTACCGACACGGCGCCCTGGCGTCACTGCCCACGGTGACACTGGCCAACCACACGAGCATCCTCACCGGCTGCCATCCCGGGCATCACGGCATCCTCCACAACGCCTGGATCGACCGCGCCAGTGGCGATCAGGTCGTGACCAACTCGCCGTCGACCTGGCCCACGGCCATGGTCCGGCTCGACCCGTCGGTCGAGACGATCCATCAGGCACTGCACCGGGCGCGCCC
>DATGGF010000180.1:0-8918 GCA_035308625.1 Acidimicrobiales bacterium
CCATGGTGCGAGGCCCGATGATCGCCGCGGTGACCGCCGGATGGGTGAGCACGAAGGCCAGGGCCATATGGGTGAGGGGGACCCCGGCACGGGTCGACAGGGGGACCAGCGCCTCGACCGCGTCGAGCTTGGCCGCCACCTCGGGCTTGGCCGGGTCGAAGCGTTGTGGGGTGCGCCGGGCCCGGCCCTCGGAGGGAAGCGGGCTGTCCTTGCGGTAGCGGCCGGTAAGCCATCCGCCGTTCAAGGGGCTCCAGGCGATGACGCCCATGCCGTAGCGCTGACAGGTGGGCAACACGGCTTCCTCGACCCCGCGGGCCAAGATGGAGTACGGGGGCTGTTCGCACTCGAAGCGCTCGCGTCCACGGCGCTCCGCCGTCCACTGGCCCTCCACCACCAGTTCGGCTGGGAAGGTGGACGAGCCGATCGTGCGCACCTTGCCTTGGTGCACCAGGTCGGACAGGGCAGCCAAGGTGTCGTCGACGTCGGTGGTGAGGTCGGGCCGGTGCACCTGATACAGGTCGATCCAGTCGGTGCGCAGCCGCCGCAGGCTGTCCTCCACCGCCCGCATGATCCACCGCCGGGAATTACCGGCCATGTTGGGGTCGGCGCCCATGGGGGCGTGGAACTTCGTGGCCAGGATCACGTTGTCGCGCCGCCCGGCCAGGGCCTTGGCCACGATCTCCTCCGACTCGCCCGACGAGTAGACGTCGGCGGTGTCGACGAAGTTGATGCCGGCGTCGAGCGCCGCATGCACGATGCGGACGCAGTCTTCGTGGTCGGGGTTCCCCCACGCGCCGAGCATCATGGCGCCCAGGCACAAAGGTGACACCTTCATGCCCGTGCGTCCCAAGGTGCGAAGCTCCATCTACGCTCCTCGTCCCGCGGTGGCGTCAGCCGGCGGCGTCGATGTCGATGGCGCCGTGGCGGCGGCGGGGGCGAAGATCACCCGCCGGTAGTAGGCCAGCTCGGCCACCGACTCGTGGATGTCGCCCAGGGCCCGGTGGGCGCCGTGCTTGGACGGGGCCCCGTCGAGCTCGGCCGGGTACCAGCGCCGGCACAATTCCTTCACGGTCGACACATCGACGCTCCGGTAGTGCAGCCACTGCTCGATCTCGGGGAGCTGGGCGGCGAGGAAGCGGCGGTCCGTGCCGATCGAATTGCCGCACAAGGGCACGGTGCGAGGCTCGGGGACGTGAGCTCGGATGAATTCCAGGGTCTGGTTCCCGGCATCGGCCAGCGACAGGCTCGAGCGACGGATCTCGTCGAGCAGGCCGGACGACTGGTGCATGGTGCGCACAACGTCGTCCATGGCCCCGAGCTGCGCCTCATCCGCGTGCACCACCAGATCAGGGCCCTCGGCCACCACGGCGAGCTCGTCGTCGGTGACCAGCGTGGCGATCTCGACGATGGTGTGGCGGCCCGGGTCGAGCCCGGTCATCTCCAGATCCATCCACACGAGCACGGGGGTGGATGCTACCGGTGGCGATGTCAGGCCTTGGCGTGGTGACCCGGGCCGTGGGCCCAGGTGGGCACGGGAGTAGGGTCGGGCGGATGCTCGAGGTGCCGCTCGTCCGGCTGGACCCGGACCTGCCCGTCCCCGGCTACGCCCACGAAGGGGATGCCGGCGCCGACCTGTACGCGCGCCACGACGTGACCATCGCCCCGGGCGGAGGCCGGGCGCTGGTGCCCACCGGCGTGGCTGTCGCCATCCCGCCGGGCTACGCCGGGTTCGTGCAACCGAGGAGTGGGCTGGCGGCCAAGCACGGGATCACGTGCTTGAACAGCCCCGGCCTGATCGACGCCGGCTACCGCGACGAACTGCGGGTGGTGTTGGTCAACACCGACCCCGACGCGGCCTACGAAGTGCGGCGCGGTGATCGCATCGCCCAACTTGTGATCCAGGCGGTGGAGCAGGCCAAGTTCACCGAGAGCGAGCTGCCGCCGAGCAGCCGGGGCGCCGGCGGCTTCGGGCACACGGGTCGCTGACGTCCATGGAGCGACTGGGCGGGCTCGACGCGGCGTTTCTCGCCCTGGAGACGCCGACCATGTACATGCACATGGCGGCGGTGCTCGTGCTCGAGCCGCCCGACCATCTCGGCGGCGAGCCGCCGGCGGTGGTGGCCGAGCGGATCGGCGCGGTGATCGAGGAGCGCCTGCACCTGGTGCCCTTGCTCCGTCGGCGCGCCGTCCGGGTGCCCTTCGGACTGCATCATCCGGTGTGGATCGACGATCCGTCGTTCGACCTCGACTACCACGTGCAACGCGCCCGCCTGCCCGCTCCAGGAGGGCCGGCCGAATTGGCGGGCCTGGTGTCGTCGATCGTAGGCCGTCCACTCGACGCGAGCCGCCCGTTGTGGGAGATGCACGTGGTCGAAGGTCTCGACTCGGGACACGTGGCCGTCATCCCCAAGATCCACCACGCCGCCATCGACGGGGTGTCCGGCGCCGAGACGCTGGCGGCATTCCTGGACCTCGGGCCCGAGGGCCGCTCCGTGCCACCGCCGCTCCGGCCCTGGAGGCCCGAGCCGGTGCCCAGTGACGTCGAGCTCCTGGGGTGGTCACTCACCTCGCTCACGGGCGAGGTGGACCACGCTGTCGGCGCGGCGCGCCGCACGGTCGGCGCTCTGGTCGACCTGGCGCGCCGCAACCGCCGGTTGCGCGAAGAGGACGAGCAGCGCCCACCGCCCGCACCGTTCCGGGCCCCCATGACGTCGCTCAACGGCGCCATCTCGTCGCAGCGGCGCACGGCGTTCGCCGAGATGCCGCTGGAGGACGTCCGCACCGTCCGTCAAGCCTTCGGCGGCACCGTCAACGACGTGGTGCTGGCCACCGTGTCGGGCGCGCTGCGCCGGCTGCTGGCGGAACGCGGGGAGCGCCCGGGGGAGCCGTTGGTGGCCCTGGTTCCCATCTCGACCCGTTCCGAGGCCGACCACGGCAGTCAGGGGAACCGGCTGTCGGCCATGCTCGTGTCGCTGGCCAGCACCGTGGCCGATCCCGTGGAGCGCCTGCGCGTAGTGGCCGAGGGCGCTCGGCTGGCCAAGGACCAGGCGCGGGTGTTGGCAGAGGACGTGATCCGGGGGTGGGCCCAGCTGGCCTTCCCCGCCCTGTCCTCCCGCTTGGCCCGATTGAGCGGGAACCTGCGTCTCTTCGACCACGTGCCGCCCCTGTTCAACGTGGTCGTGTCGAACATCCCGGGGCCCGACTTCCCGCTGTGGTGGGCCGGATCGCGAGTGGTGGCGCTCTACCCGCTTGGGCCCATCATGGAAGGCGTCGGGCTGAACGTCACCGTGCTCAGCTACATGGGCACGCTGTATGTCGGCGCGGTGGGGTGCCGAGAGCTCGTACCCGAGGTCGACCACTTCGCCCACCTGTTGACGGAGTCGGCGGGGGAGCTGGTGAAGGCGGCCGTTCGCCACGGAGGCCACTGGGCCTGACCAGGCTCGTGCCGTGTGCGCCGCACCGGCCGCTGTCGCCTGGGTACAATGGGCCCGCACACGCGGACGTGGCTCAGTTGGTAGAGCACAACCTTGCCAAGGTTGGGGTCGCGGGTTCGAATCCCGTCGTCCGCTCCAGAGTCCGGCGACTACACGCCGATCTCGTCGACCACCACCAGCACACCGGTGGGGGGTGTTGGGCCCGACACGGGGGTGCACTGCACCCTGAATCTCGCCGGCCGGTCCGGGTCACAAGTTGCAGGCGGTGACGCCATGCCACCACGTCCCCGGCCGCCGGCTTGAGGCGCTCGGGGGTGACGCCGCCGGCCTCCCAGGGACGGCCAACTCGACCATGGCCGTTTGGATACCCATGCCGTAGGGAATAATCCGAGGTCCGAGCGGGAATACGCTCCCGAGGTCCGAGGGCAGCGACGGAGGTCGTCAAGATGATGCGGCCCGACATGTCTGCCGTCCTGGTGGTCGAGGATTATCCCGGCACCAGGGAGACCTTGGCCGACATCCTGCGGGCCGCGGAGCTCTTCGTCATAGCTGTCTCGACCATGGAAGAAGCTCTGGAGGCGTACGCGACTTTCGAGTTCGACGCCTTCCTCTTGGATCGGCGCGTGGGCTCGTCGCACAGCGACGAATGGCTCAGCCGCCTGCCCAGCCCGCCGGCGGCCGTGATGGTCTCGGGGGACGACATCCAGATCTTGCGGTCCGTGCAGGTGCACAGCCACGGCAGGATCTTCGCCGTCCGTTCCAAGCCAGTCGATCCGTCCGCGCTGGTCGACCTCATCCGATCCGCTATTTCGGCCACCGGTCGATACCGGGCGGTGGTCGAACAGCATCGGGGGCCTCGTCTGGGAGAGAAAGGCTCGCCCGGCTCCGTCTTTCGATTCCTCACCTCGACCGAGCGCCGTCGCCTGTGCGAGGACTCGCTCAAGGACTGGTCGGCCTTCCGTGACCTCATGCGCGACTCCGGCCGAGCCAGTGACCGCTTCATGGAACAGCTGGCCCGCACCGCCGAGGTCACCCAAGCCGGCAAGAGCATGATGGAGACCTCCATGCGGACGATGGAGCGGATCGTGGCCAACCGGGCCACCGTGCGTCGGGCCAATCGCACGATCTCCCGTCAAGCTCCCCAGATGCAGCCCGCTGTCTCCTCGGCAGACGGCATCGCCATGGTGATCTCCACGCACGCGCGTGAGCAGCGACGCTTGAGAGACGTGTGCGAGAGGTGCGTCGACTGTGTCATGGAGGCCGGGGATCTCGGCACCAGTGTCGGCCTCGCCATCAGCACACAACCCGACCTGGCGGTCATCGACTTCGACAGTGACCTGGGCACCGGGGCCGCGCTGGTCCTCAGCCTGCCGGTCTTCGCCCCGCGGACGAGGGTCCTCGTGCTCACGGACGACCCCGACGCGGCCATGGGGATGCGAACCGCCGGGTACAGCATCGCCACCAGCAACATCTCCGAGTCGGACCTCGACGACTGGATCGCCCGAGTCGCGTCCTGATCAGGTCGTCCGTCACCATTCGGCCAGGCCTGTTGCCGGTGAGAGACCGTCATTTCTGACGATGACGGCCCGGTAGTCCCATGGCAGCCTGAACCGGTCAATCGCGCGGGGGAGACGTCGTGAGGGCCTTGCGGATCGCCGGGTCGGGTTTGGTGATGGGGATCGTGCTCGCGCTGCACGCACTGCCGGCTGGCGCGGTGACCTACACCGCCGGGGAATTCTGCCCTCTGAGCCTGCACGGTCAGACCACCCAGGACGCCAACGGGCGGACCTTGGTCTGCGAGGACAAGGGCGGGTGGCGCTGGGTGGCCACCACCAGCTCGGCCTCGACGACTGCCCCCACCACGGCCCCGACGACGACCGCGCCCCCGGTGGCGACGACGACCACGCCGGCGCCCACCACCACGTCGCCCGCTCCGACGACGACGGCCGCGCCGGCCACGAGCCCTTCGGGCGGGGCGCTGCCCACCACCGGCGCCGGTCCGGCCGTCGGCCTGCTGGCCGCAGCGGGGGCAGGTCTGGTCGTGATGGCGTTGGCGCTGCTGGCCGGGGTGCGCCTGCGCCGGGCCCGTACGGACCTGCGTCCCTGACGCGGCGGCCCGCAGGTCAGGTCTTGCGCGCCCCCGGCGGCCGTGAGGATGCCGCGGCCTCGCCGCTGGCGATGATAAGCGGGACCTCCCCGAACGGATCGAGCCGGTAACTGAGCGAGACCCGGTGGTAGCCGTCGGCGATCTCGGCGCGGTCCTCGAAGGTGATCACCAGCACCGGCGACAAGGCGTCACCGCGCGCCACCTTGAGCAGGTCGTGCATGACGCCGGGGTCGTCGAGCGGCAACGGATCGAGTCCGGCGGCCCGCAGGATGTCGTTGGCCCGACGCGTCTCTAGCTCGGGTGTCTTGCGGAGGCGGTCGGCCAGGACCCGGGCTTGCTTCTCGGGCATCCGCAGTGACAGGTAGCGGTAGGCCGCCTCGAAGTCGTGCCGGGCCACCTTGGCCATCCAGCGCACGGCCGGCCGGTCGTCGTGGTGCTCGGGCGGCGCCTTGGCCATGGCGGGACCGTAGTCCCGTGCTCAGACCTGCTCCAGCACCACCACGGGGATGACCCGGCTGGTCTTTCGCTCGTAGTCGGCGAA
This sequence comes from Acidimicrobiales bacterium, assembly GCA_035308625.1. Classification (GTDB taxonomy): domain Bacteria; phylum Actinomycetota; class Acidimicrobiia; order Acidimicrobiales; family UBA8190; genus DATGGF01. Next base: position 6,083 of record DATGGF010000180.1, read on the forward strand.
GCCGGGAAAGTCGGCCTTCTGCTTCTCCCAGATGGGCGCCCGTTCGGCCGCGTCGGGGACTCGCGCCCGTACCGCCAGCGACTCGGTGCCGATCTCCACCGTGGCCGCGGGATGGGCCAGCAGGTTGTAGTACCAGTCGGGGTTGTGTGGGGCACCGCCCTTGGAGGCGAACACGGCTATGGCACGAGGCCCGATGCGCTGGTACACCATCGGGTTCACCCGCGCTTGCCCGCTGCGGGCGCCGGTCGAGTGCAGGAGCAACAGCGGTGCCCCGGCGAAGGGGCCACCCACGCGGCCCTCGTTGGCGCGGAACTCCTCGATGATCCCGCGGTTGAAGTCGCTGACACCGCTCATCGCCCGATCCCTTCCTCTTCGCTTCCTAGCCTCAAACCCATGAGAGAGCGCAGCTATTCCTCCCCGCTCGCTCGGCCGGCCCGGCGCTAGCGTCGCTCTGATCCCGCCCCGTGGACAGGGCGACCAAGGAGGACGGCCCTCATGACGAGCGACCCGCAACAGCTCCCCAGCCACGGTGTGACCAGCCATGGGCACCAGGTGTACAAGCACACCGTCGACCACCTGCCGACGGCTACGGCATACCAGCGGTTCAACAAGCGACTGGCCCTGCTCATCACCGAGAACATCGGCACCATGACGTGCTTCTGGGTCTTCTGCGTCATCTCGTTGTCGTCGCTCCTCGCAGTGATGCACGCCGCCCACATCATCGGCACGGTCGGCTTCCTCACGGCCACCGGCTTCATCTTGATGGTGTCGTGGTTGTCGCAGAATTTCATCCAGCTGGTGCTCCTTCCCGCGCTGATGGTCGGGCAGAATCTCCAGAACGAGGCCGCCGACCTGCGGGCGGCCAAGACTTTCGAGGACGTGGAGACGGCCCGCCAGGGCATCAGGAAGACGCTCGACCTCCTCGACCTGCACACCGAAGGCGGGCTCACGGCCGTGCTCGAAGCGGTGGAGAGTCTGAAAGCCGACGGCGGGACCCCTACAGTGACGCGCTGATGCCCTCCTTCCCCTACGACGACCGCCTCCCGATGCACCGAACGTTGCCCGAGTCCGGCTCGGGGCAGGCGGAGGTCCTGGACCAGCTCCGGATGATGGCGACCGAAGAGGACGCCTTCTGGGAGACGGGCAAGTGCTCGGGGACGATGTACTGCGGGGACCACAGCCACTACGACTTCCTGACGAGCGCGTTCGGTCTCTTCGCCCACGTGAACGCCTTGCAACGCGACATGTGCCCGAGCGCCACCAAGTTCGAGGCTGAGATCATCGCCATGACCCTCGACCTGTTGCATGCCGGTGCCGTGGGCGATGGAACACCGGCGGGGCTCGTCACCACCGGGGGCACGGGCAGCATCGCCCATGCCGTGCTTGCCTACCGCGAGCACGCCCGGGCCGAGCGGGGAGTGGACCACCCCAACCTGATCAAGCCCGAGACGGCGCACCCCGCCTTCGACAAGGCCTGCCACCTCTTTGGCGTCGAGCTCCGGCGGGCCCCAGTGGACCCGGTCACCACTTTGGTGGACCTGTCCTGGGTGGCCGACCACATCGACGACCACACGGTGGCTCTGGTGGGCTCGGCCTGCAACTACGGCTACGGGACGATCGACCCGATCGGCGAGCTCTCGGCCCTCGCTCTCGACCGCGGCGTGGGGCTGCACGTCGACGGATGCCTGGGGGGGTTCATCCTCCCCTTCGGCGAGGAGCTCGGGTACCCCGTCCCCGTGTTCGACTTCCGGCTCCCCGGCGTGACGTCGATCTCGGCCGACACCCACAAGTACGGGTACTCGCTCAAGGGCACCTCGGTCCTCGCCTTCAGGGACCAGGCGCTGCGCAACGCCCAGTACTTCTTCGTCACCGACTGGAGCGGGGGCAAGTACTGCTCGCCGGGGATCGAGGGCTCACGCTCAGGCGGCTTGCTCGCCGCCACCTGGGCGTCGATGGTCCACCTGGGCCGGGCCGGCTACCGCAAGTACGCGTCCGAGATCTTCGCCACCGCTGAGACGATGAAGGACAGTGTGCGGTCGCACCCGGAGCTTCGCATCCTGGGTGAGCCCGCCTTCGTCTTCAGCTTCACCTCCGACGTCTTCGACGTCTACCACGTCAACGACTTCATGCGCCGCCAGGGCTGGCGCTTCAACGGCCAGCAGTACCCCAACGCGTTGCACATGGCCGTGACCCGGCCGCAGACCCTTCCGGGTGTGGCCGATGCCTTCGCCGCCGACCTGGCCGATGCCGTCGCCTACGCCAGTGAGCACAAGGACGACGCCCCGCAATCGGGCGCCATCTACGGCGGAGTGATCGGGGGCATGACCGATGATGCCGACGCCTTCATCAAGACGGTCATGGCCGACATGATGGACGGCTTCCAGCGCATCCCGTCGGCCGGGTGACCACCGCGCCGGCGAGCGCGGCTCGGGGCGGCGGACGCGACGACCGCTACGTCCTCGCCGTCGACTTGGGGACTGGCGGTCCCAAGGTCGGACTGGTGTCGATGGCGGGTGTCATCGCCTGGAGCGAGCACCTGCTCGTGCCCACCCGCCTGCTCTCCGGCGGCGGGGCGGTGCAGGACGCGGACCAGTGGTGGGACGTGATCGTGGACTCGGCCCGCCGGGGTCTGGCCAGCGGCGTCGTCGACCCGGGCCGGGTGACGGCCGTGTCGTGCACGGGGCAGTGGGCCAGCACCGTGCCCGTCGACGAAGCGGGTGTTCCCGTGGGCGACTGTGTGCTCTGGATGGACTCGCGCGGCGCCCCCCACGCGCGACGCGCCTTCGGCGGGCCGGTGTCGGGGTACGGACCGCTGGTGTTGGCTCGGTGGGTGCGC
>DATGGF010000181.1:0-11664 GCA_035308625.1 Acidimicrobiales bacterium
CGGCGGGCCCCGCCGAACACGGCGTCGAAGCGATGCTCGGTGATGGCGTCGAGCAAGGTCGTGGTCTGGAGCCGGTTGCGCGACGGGTTGGACGCCGGCGGCTCGGCCACCCTGCCGGCATCGATCGATGCCTGTACCGAGGCCACCACCAGCTCCACGTCGAGCTCGGAGATCCGGCGGTCCCGGTAGTCGAGCACCTCGGGGAAGTTGTGGCCCGTGTCGACGTGCATCACCGGGAAGGGGATCCGGCAGGGCCAGAAGGCCTTCTCGGCCAGGCGCAGCAGGACGAGGGAGTCCTTGCCCCCGGAGAAGAGCAGCACCGGCCGCTCGAACTCGGCCGCGACCTCGCGCATGATGTGGATCGACTCGGCTTCGAGCCCCCGGAGCTGAGTGAGTTCGTACGGCACGGGTCCCCCGGGCAGGTCAGGCGGGCACTTCGCAGGTCATGAACCCACCAATGCTACCAACCTGGCCTGCCTACTCAGCAGTGACGTCCCTGGTCACCGGGGTGCTCGTCGCCACCTGAGGGGTCGGGCGGCCAGCCGGCGGCCGGAGCGGGCAGCGACCGGGCCGTCCGCGGACGCCCGTGGCACCATGGGAGGCGAACCGACCGGGGAGGCGGCCATGGCGTACAACGACGGACGGATCGTCCACGACGCCGACGCCCATCTCATGGAGACGCCGACGTGGCTGGCCGACCACGCCGACCCCGCCATCCGGGACCGGATCCCGCCCCTGCGCTACCCCGGGGGCAACGAGCTGCGCCAGACCGGTGACGTCGCCGAGCAGCAGCGCGACCTGCTGGTGGCCTTCGACAAACTGGCCGCCCGGCACCGTTCCGACGACTACCGCCGCGACGAAGCCGAGCAGATCATGCTGCGCAAGAATTTCGCCGCCACCGGCTCGTTCCTGGCCGAGGACCGCGGGCGAGCCCTGGACCTGCTCGGATTCTCCAGCCAGCTCGTCTTCAACACCTTCCACAACCGGCGGCTGCGCGACTGGGAGCACAAGGGTGACATGGACCTCGCCTACGGCGTGGCTCGCGCCCACAACCGCGGCATGGTCGAATTCTGCTCCGCCGACCCGCGGCTGCTGCCCACCTGCTACGTCCCGCTGGCCGACATCGAGCGGGCGCCGGGCGCCGCCGCCGAGGCACTGGCCATGGGCGCGGCGGCGCTCCTCGTGGCCTCGGGCTGTCCCCCGGGGCACTCGCCCAGCCACGTTGGCCTGGACCCGGTGTGGTCCATGGCCCAGGACGCCGGCATCCCCGTCGTCTTCCACGTTGGGGGCACCGGCGACCTGGTCGACCCGCACTACTTCGACAACGGATTGCCAGTGCCGCCCGACTTCCACGGCGGCGAGGAGAACTTCCGTTCGGTCGACTACATGGGCATCCCCGGTCCCCCGGCGCAGACGCTCGCCACCTTGATCTTCGACGGCGTGCTCGAGCGTTTCCCCGAATTGCGCTTCGGCGTGATCGAGCAGGGCGCCATCTGGCTGCCGTCGTGGACGCGACAGATGGAGTCTGCCCTGGAAGCCTTCGCCCGCCACGAAGCCCGCCTCCAGGCGCTGTCGCTGCGCCCGACCGAGTACGTGGAGCGTCAGGTCCGGGTCACTCCCTACCCGACCGAGGATGTGGGCTGGATCATCGCCCAGAGCGGTCCCGACGTGTGCATGTTCTCGTCGGATTTCCCTCACGTCGAGGGCGGCCGTCGGCCCATCGAGCGTTTCGAAGCGACGCTCGGTGACGCCTCTGATCACGTGCGTTCCCGCTTCTACCGCGACAACTTCCTCGACCTGATGGGCACGGCCGCCTCGGCCCTGGCGGCCTGACCGGATCCGCCGACCGACCGAAGAGACTTCGACCCACCGGAGAGACCATGGACATCTCCAGCTCGACCGAAACGGTCGACCGCCGGACCATCGACAGCCCGGCCTTCGACCGGTATGCCGAAGCCGTCCGCACCGAGGGATGGGCCGTCATCCCCGACGCCATCGACCTCGACCTGGTCGACGCCATCGCCGACGACTTGCTCCGCCTCGAACGACAGCTGGGGATCGTGCCGTCCGACAACCTGTTCGAGGGACTGCGGACGACGCGCATCTACAACCTCCTCGTCCACGGCGCGCTCTACGAGCGGATCCCGGTGCACCCCAACGTCCTGCCCGTCGTCGAGCGAGTTCTCGATCCGGGCCTGCTCATCTCGTCGCTGTCGTCCATCGCCATCGGCCCCGACGAGACGGCGCAACTCATCCACTCCGACGACCAGCTCGTCCCCCTCCCCAAGCCCCACCCGCCCATCATCTGCAACACCATGTGGGCCATCACCGACTTCACCGAGGAGAACGGCGCCACGCGCCTTTGCCCGGGGACCCACCTGGCCGACCACTCGCCTGACATCGGCGGGTCCTACGACTCCATCCCGGCGGTGATGCCCAAAGGCAGCGTGCTCGTCTGGGTGGGGAGCCTGTGGCACGGCGGGGGAGCCAACCGGACACGCGCCCGGCGGGTCGGGATCGCCATGAACTACTGCGCCGGCTACATGCGCCAACAGGAGAACCAGCAGTTGGGCATCCCGGTGGCCACGGCCCAGCGGTTCTCGCGACGACTGCAGGAGCTGTGTGGCTACTCCATCTACAACGGGCTCATCGGCCACATCGACAAGCAGCATCCGGGCAAGCTGCTGTTGGGCGCCGACGAGGATGCATCGCTCGTGTGGGACTACGCGCGGGAGAGCGACCCGCAGTAGCGCCACATCCATTTGCACGCCGGTTGCGCTAGCACCATTGCAGCAACGGCGGGCAACGTTGCGAACGGATTGCGTTTGAAATTGGTGTTGTCGGACCCTTGCATTTGACGACGCGCCGCGCTCCAATACCTGCCTCAAGTTGCGCAGCCGGCGCGACGAATACATCTGGCGTCGAGCGAATCCGGTGGGGGGATTCGCCGTCGTCCCCGACCACAGCGTCGCCTTCTGGGCGCGCGCGTCCAGATCGAAGTCGATGCCGAATCACAACACGCCCTCCCCACCGTCCCGCCTTCTTGGCGAACGCCCATCCGCGTCACGTCGCCGCATGGCCGGCCGCATCTCCAAGATGGTCGTACCCTTGGTGGTCGCCCCGGTCGTCGCTGCCCCGCCGGCCTCTGCCGCGCCCAAGAGCCCACCTGGTAGCCCGTCGGGTCCCAGTTCCGGGAAATTCGCCGGCAGCCTGCTGGGGAAGCTGCTCGGACACGCGACACCGTCGGCATCGTCGGCCCACTCGGCGCCGACCTCAGCCGCGGCTCGGACCGTCTCCGCCGCGGCCCCCCTGTCCTCCGCCACCGGCCCCGTCGCCCCGAGCAGCGCGCCGATCGCGACATCGCCTGCTTCTCCCGCCCCGCCGGCGGCAGGGACGAGCCTTCGGTCTCTGCTGGCCACACCGGCGGCGACGGCCGCGGCCGGGCCACCTTCTTATTGGCTGGCCGGCTCCCAGGGCGGGGTGGGCGCCTACGGCGGGGCCGACTTCGCCGGCTCCATGGCCGCCGGCCATTTGGCCGCACCGGTGGTCGGCATGGCCCGCACCCCCGACGGCCGCGGCTACTGGCTGGTGGCGTCCGACGGCGGCATCTTCTCCTTCGGCGACGCGAACTTCTGGGGCTCGATGGGCGGGAAGCCGCTGGCGCAGCCGGTGGTCGGCATGGCCTCCACCCCCGACGGGCGCGGCTACTGGCTGGTGGCGTCCGACGGCGGCATCTTCGCCTTCGGCGACGCCCCCTTCTCCGGGTCGATGGGGGGCCAGCCCTTGGCCCGGCCGATGGTCGGAATGGCCGCCACCCCCGACGGCGGCTACTGGACGGTGGCGGCCGACGGCGGCATGTTCTCCTTCGGCGGCGCGCCCTTCTGGGGCTCCATGGGCGGGCGGCCCTTGGCCCAACCGGTTACCGGCATGGCGGCCACTCCCGACGGCCTGGGCTACTGGCTGGTGGCTTCGGACGGCGGCATATTCGCCTTCGGCGACGCGCCCTTCCGCGGCTCGGCCGCGGGTTACGTGCCTTTCGGTGAATGGATCTCCGCGCTGGCCGAGGGACCGGGCAACGGCTCGACCAGTGCCGCCGGCGACTTCTTGACCAAGGTCATTCCCGCCGGGGCGCCGTACTACGCCCACGCGGCAACCGGCTACGACATCTCGTGGCCGCAGTGTGGTGGGGCCTATCCCCCGTCGGCCTCGGTCGCCGTGGTCGGCGTCAACGGCGGGTCCGCTTTCACCGCCAACCCGTGCTTCCAGAGCGAGGCGGCGTGGGGCGGGCCCGGGCTGACGGTGTACCTCAATCTGAATTCGCCTCAGGGCTCCGACCCGGCGCAGTGGATCCAGGGCCCGGCCGGCACCTGCGCTCCCAGCGACCTCGGTTGCCAGTCGTACAACTACGGCTTCAACACGGCCGCCAATTCGATCGCCGTCACCCATCAAGCCGGCCACAACCCGAACACCTGGTGGCTCGACGTGGAGACGGGCAACTACTGGACCTCGGACACCGGCGCCAACGACCAGGTCATCGCCGGCGCCCTGGCTGCACTCCGCCAGGGTGGGTATGCAGCCGCCATCTACTCGACCGCGTATCAGTGGAGCCACATCTCGGGCGGCTACGTCCCGAGCGTGCCCGTCTGGTACCCGACGGGCCAGGCGACCCCGACGCCCAACGCCTGGTGCTCGGCGAGCAGCTTTGCCGGAGGGCCGGTGGTCCTGGTGCAGAGCGCCGCCGGGCCCTACGACGGCGACTACTCGTGCTGACCCGGGGGCGCGGCATCGGGCTCCCCCCCGGGTCGCGCCCCCGGACAGCCGGGCCGAAGACGATCGGCCCCAAGGCGGTCGATCTGAAGCCGGTCGGCCCCAAGAAGGTCGGCCGGGTGGTGGCCGGCCTCGTGCCCCTCGCGCTGGTGAGCGCGGCGTGCTCGGGCGGGCTCCCGCGCCACGCTGACGCCCCCACCACCACGAGCCCACCCACGTCGTCATCGATCGCTCCCACCACGACGTCGTCGGTCACCACCACCACGGCGCCGGCCGGCTTCCCGTCGGTGATCGTGCAGGCGATGGCCGAGTTCTCCCCCCTGCCGGCCGGAGCGCGCGCTCCCATCCGGCTGCCCGCCACCACGGGTGACATCACGGCCGAGACCGCCGGCCTGGGCGGCGAGGCCAACGTGACCCTCATCGCCACTACCTCGCCGGTGACCGTCGACAGCCCGGCCCTGGCGTCCGGCGCAGGCACCGAGTTGGCGAGCTTCTCGACGACACCGACGGCCAGCGAGTCCAACGCCACCACCGAAGTGTCCGGCGACCGGTCGCGGTCGCAGGCATCGTGTCAGGGCACAGCGAACGCCACCGCGCTGTCGGACGGCACTGCCGCCGGTACATGCTCGACGGCCCAGGGCGAAGCACTCGACTGGATGGCCGGCTCGTGGTCCGTGCAGGTCCTCGCCCTCGACGGCGCCTCGCCACCGATGGCGGAGGCCGATCACATCGAGTCCCTCATCGGCGCCGCCGGGCCGGCGACCACCGCGTTGCCGTCGAGTGGTGGTGGCGGCGCGATCCTCAGCGTGGTCGTGCCCGGCGGGGCATCGGCTGGATCGGCCGACACCGCGGCGCTCGAGTGGTCCGTCGATGCCGACGTCTACCTGGTGCGCTCGAGCGACGACCCCGACGCCGCCCTGGCCGTGGCTGCGGCCATGCGGCCCTATCCGGCCTGAGGCTTCGGGCGGCGACTCAGTCGGGGCCGCGGTCGATCGGATGCTCGACCACGGCGACCACTCGCGCCGCCATGAAGCGGGCCGTGCGCACGGCTTTGCCGGTTCTGGTGACCTCGGTTACTTCCACGGTTGACCGGCCGCTCGAGACCTCGACCCGCCGTCCTGCCTTCGAGGCGACGATGTCGAAGCGCTGCACGCCGTCGCCCACGTCCACGACGACCTCGACGCGGTCCCCCTTCACGATGCCAGCCTAGGGCAGAGCGCCCCGCGCCGGACGTGGAGCGGGGCAAGACCGGGCGGCCACCGCGCCGGGAGGCACGGCGGCCCGCCAGTACCGTAGTGACCGTGCCCGACGAGCTCTTCGTGCCGACCGACGCCGATCGGAGAGCCCTGCGTCGCTACCGGATCCTTGCCTACACCACCGCCGTGCTGCTGGTCGTGCTCGTGTTCGCCGGTGTACCGCTCCAGGTGTGGGATCACCAGCCGTGGGTCGCCCGCATCGTGGGCACCGCCCACGGCTATCTCTATCTCGTGTACCTCGGAGTCGCCTTCGACTTCACCCGCCGGATGCGCGTCCCGCTGCTCAAGATGGTGCTCGTGCTCCTGGCCGGCACCATCCCGCTCTGCGCCATCGTGGCCGAGCGCCTGCTGACGCGCCGATTCGACCGGGCCGTAGCCGCCGGTGACGCGGCGGTGCCGGCCGAGAGCAGCGGCGCCGGGTCAACCGGCACGTGAGCACAGCGCCGGTGGACAGCGACACGCAGGCACACCCGGCCAATCCCGGACGCTGGTTCACGCGGCGTTCGATCATGGCGCACGTGGCCCTGGTGATCTGGGTGCCCGGGTGCGCGCTGGCCGCGTGGTGGCAGGTGGGGATCGCGCTCGGAGGGGACAGCCTCGGCTGGGTGTACTCGGTCATGTGGCCGTGCTTCGCCGTATTCGGGATCGTGTTCTGGTGGTTCCTCGTCCACGACGACCCCGACTCGGTCGGTGCCCGTGGACTGCGACGCCGGGCGACCCAGGCGCGACCGGGCGGCACGGACCCGGCCGGTTCTCCGGACGACGAAGCCATCGCCCGGGCCGAGGCCGACGACCCCGAGCTCGCCGCCTACAACGCGTACCTGGACGCATTGTCCCGGCAGCCGGCCTCGAAGGGCTGGCGCCGGCGCTGACGAGTCAGTCGCCCGGGCGCGCCATCTCGCGCTCCAGGGCCTCGCCGGCTTCGACCGGGACCACCGTGGTGTGCATCTCGCGGCCCAGGATCCCCTGCACCTCGGAGAGCGCGTCGCGCCGGCTCACCAGCTCGACCCGGAACGACGGGTTGTCGGTGGCCGCGATCTCGTGGGTGAGCTCTCGCAAGGTCACCTGGAGCAATGCCTCCAGCTCCGTTGCCTGTTGCTCGTTCAGAACAAGGTTCATTGCCGCTCCTTTCCGTTGTCAGGGCGCGTCGCCGACCGCCCGGGGTGGCCGGCCCAGGCGCTGTTCGACCTCGAGGACCCGCCGCGTGATGGCCACCACCGTGTCGGGGTTCAGGCTCATCGAATCGATCCCGATCTCGACCAGGTATTGCGCCATCTCCGGGTAGTCCGAGGGGGCCTGGCCACAGAACCCGGAGTGGATCCCGTTGCGCCGGCATCCCTCCACGGCGAGACGGATCATCTCCTTGACGCCGTCGTCACGCTCGTCGTAGTCGAAGGCCACCAGCTCGCTGTCACGGTCGACCCCCAACGTGAGCTGCGTGAGGTCGTTCGATCCGATCGAATAGCCGTCGAACAGCGGGGCGAACTGGTCGATGAGGATCACGTTGTTGGGTATCTCGCACATGGCGTACACCTGCAGCCCGTGCTCACCGCGCTGCAGTCCCAGCTCTGCCATGTGGTCGAGTACCCGACGCGCTTCCTCGACCCGCCGCACGAAGGGCAGCATCAGCGCCACGTTGGTCAGGCCCATGAGCTCGCGCACCCGCTTCATGGCCCGGCACTCCAGGGCGAAGCCCTCCCGATAGGCCGGGTGGTCGTAGCGGGAAGCGCCCCGGAACCCGAGCATGGGGTTGTCCTCTTCCGGTTCGAAGCCGGCGCCGCCGAGCAGGCTGGCGTACTCATTGGTCTTGAAGTCCGACATGCGGACGATCACCGGCTTCGGCCAGAAGGCGGCGGCGATGGTCCCTATGCCTTCGGACAGCCGTTCCACGAAGTAGTGCGCGCCGTCGGGATAGCCGGTGGTGAGCCGGGCCAATCGGTGGCGCACCTCCGGATCGGCGACCTGGTCGGGGTGGAGAAGGGCCAGCGGATGGGCCCCGATCGACTCGCTCACGATGAACTCCATGCGAGCCAGGCCCACCCCGTCGTTGGGTAGGAACGACGTGGTGAAGGCCAGGTCGGGATTGCCCAGGTTCACCATGATCCGGGTGCTCGGTCGTGGCAGTTCGTCCGCCACGCTGCGCTCCACGTGGAACGCCACGTCGCCCCGGTAGACGCGGCCGGTGTCGCCTTCGGCGCACGACACGGTGACGACCTGGCCGCTCTCGATGCGCCCCACGGCGTCGCCGGTGCCCACCACGGCCGGGATGCCAAGCTCCCGGGCCACGATGGCGGCATGACACGTCCTACCGCCACGGTTGGTCACGATGGCGGCGGCCGTCTTCATCACTGGTTCCCAATCGGGCGTCGTGGTGTCGGCCACCAGGACCTCGCCCGGCCGGAAATTCACGAGCTCGCCGACGGATTTGATGCCCCGTGCACTTCCACTGGCCACCTTCTCCCCCACCGCCCGGCCCTCGACCAGGAGGTCGTCGGAGCCGTCGAGCACGTACCGCTCGACCGTGGCTGCGCCATGGCGCGCGCCGCCGGTCTCGGGTCGCGCCTGCACCATGTAGAGCAGGCCGTCCACCCCGTCCTTGGCCCACTCCATGTCCATGGGCATGCCGTAGTGGCGCTCGATCTTCAGTCCGTTGGTGGCCAGCTCCAGGACCTCGGCGTCACACAGGGAGAAACAGGCCCGATCGGCCTTGGGCGTCGGGACGTTGCGGGTGGTGTGCTTGCCCTCGCCCGCGACGAAGACCATCTTCACGGCCTTGTCGCCCAGACGCCGGCGGAGCACGGCCCGGTACCCGGCCTCGAACGTGGGCTTGTGGACCAGGAATTCGTCAGGGTCGACCGCCCCCTGGACCACGTTCTCGCCCAGTCCGTACGAGGCGTTGACGAGGATCACGTCGCGGAAACCCGACTCCGGCTCGAGCGAGAACATCACCCCTGAGGCGGCGAGGTCGGAACGAACCATCTTCATGATGCCGATGGACAGGCCCGTCTTGAAATGGTCGAAGCCCTGGTCGGCCCGGTAGTGGATGGCACGGTCGAGGAAGAGGCTGGCGAAGCACCGTCGGCACGATTCGAGCAGGGTCGCCTCGCTGCGAACGTTGAGGTACGTCTCGTGCTGGCCGGCGAAGCTGGCCGTGGGCAGGTCCTCGGCGGTGGCCGAGCTCCGCACGGCCACGCTCATGCCCGGCCCGTACTGGTCCCGCAGCGCCCGGTAGCCGGCGAGGATCTCGGCCGCGAGATCGTCCGGGATGGCGGCGGCGTACACGGCCTCCCTGGCCTGCGAACCACGGCGGGCGAGGTCGGCCACGTCGGAGACGTCGAGACCGTCGAGCGCATCGTGCAGAGTCGCCCATGTCCCGGAGTGGTCCAGGACGTACCGGTAAGCGTCGGCCGTCACCGCGAACCCGTTCGGGACCCGCACTCCCTCGTTGGCGAGCTTCGTGTACATCTCGCCGAGAGAGGCGTTCTTGCCGCCGACAAGGGGCACGTCGGCAATGCCAATCTCGGAGAACCACCGCACGTAGTGCAGTTCGGCCATCGTCGCCCCCAATGCAATTCGGCAGTGTCGGATCGAACCGGGGCCAGACTCCCGCGACCGCGCAACCGCAGGTAGGGGCCAAATCCCCTAGCCGCGACCCTTCTCCCCGTCGACACTGGACAAGACGATCGGCCCCTAGGATCGCGACCCGATGGCCCGACGCGATCCCACTCTGTCTTTTCTCGGCGCGACCGGAACGGTCACCGGGAGCCGATTCCTCGTCGACACCGGCGACGCCCGCGTGCTTGTCGACTGCGGCATGTATCAGGGATTGAAGCGGTTGCGCCTGCGGAACTGGGAAGCTCCTCCCGTTCCTCCGGCGTCGGTGGACGCGGTGGTGCTGACCCACGCCCATCTGGACCACTCGGGCATGCTCCCTGCACTCGTCCGCGATGGCTTCAGCGGCCCCATCGTGAGCACCGCTCAGACCGCCGACCTGGCCACCATCGTCATGCGGGACTCCGGGCACCTCCAGGAGGAGGAGGCCGAGTTCGCCAACAAGCGGGGCTTCTCGAAGCACAAGCCGGCACGGCCGCTCTACACCGAGGACGACGCCCGGGCCGTGGCAGGGCGGTTCCACACGGTTGCCTTCGGCGCACGCGCCGAGCTGCCCGGCGACATGGCGCTGACACTGCGACCGGCCGGTCACATCCTCGGGTCGGCCACTGCCGAGATCGAGCTGGGGAGCGCGAACCCTCGCCGGGTCCTCTTCAGCGGCGACCTGGGGCGCGCCGGGCATCCCTTGCTGCGGCCGCCGGCAACTCCCCCCGCGGTCGACACCGTCCTGGTCGAATCGACGTACGGGAACCGGCGCCACGAGCCGGCCGAGGAGGCCGAGGCCAAACTGGCCGACATCGTGACCAAGACGGCCGGGCGCGGCGGCACGGTGGTCATCCCGAGCTTCGCGGTCGACCGGACCGAGGTCCTGTTGTGGCTGCTGCGCCGCCTGCGGTCCTCGGGCCGCATCCCCGCGCTGCCCGTCTACGCCGACAGCCCCATGGCGCTGGCCGTCCTCGACATCTACCGACGGGCCATCGCCGAGCACGACCCCGAGGTACAGATCCAGCCGGAGGCCGGGGTCGACCCGTTCGATCCGGGTGACCTCCGCGAGATCCACACCCCCGACGAGTCGCGCCAACTCGATTCTCTGCACGGCCCGTCGATCATCATCTCCGCCTCGGGCATGGCCACCGGCGGCCGGGTGCTGCACCACCTCGAGCGTTGTCTGCCCGATCAGCGGTGCTCGGTCATCCTCCCTGGCTTCCAGGCCGAGGCCACCCGCGGGCGCCTCCTGGCCGAAGGAGCCAAGAGCCTCAAGCTCCTGGGCCAGGTCGTGCCGGTGCGTGCCGCCATCTACCAGTTGGACGCCCTGTCCGGTCACGCGGATGCCGACGAGGTCACCGCGTGGCTGGGCTCGTCACCTCGGGCGCCGAAGACGGCCTACGTGATCCACGGCGAGCCGGATGCCAGCCGCGCCCTGGCCGACCGATTGGGCACGCAACTGGGTTGGAATGCCGTCGTCCCGACCGACGGGGAAACGGTGCGCCTCGACTAGCGTTGTCGGGCTATGCCGGAACCAGCTCAGCCGAGCGCGCACGATGCAGACGCGGTCACTGATGCGCTGGTATCGGCCCGCGGACTGACGAAGCGCTTCGGCCGGTTCACCGCTGTCGACGCCATCGACTTCGACATCGGGCGCGGCGAGTCCTTCGGATTCCTCGGCCCCAACGGTGCGGGCAAGACCTCCACCATGCGCATGATCAGCTGCATGTCGCCGGTGACGGCCGGCACCCTGCGCGTCCTCGGGCTCGACCCGGCCGCCGACGGGGCGGCCATCCGCAGCCGAATCGGGCTCGTCCCCCAGGAGGACACCCTCGACCTGCAGCTGACCGTCCGCGACAACCTCATGGTCTACGGGCGCTACTTCGATCTCCCCCGGCGCGTCATCGCCGAACGGGCCGAGCGACTCCTCGACTTCATCCAGCTGACGGAACGGGCGGACGACCGGGTCGAGCCGCTGTCGGGTGGCATGAAGCGGCGGCTCACGATCGCCCGCTCGCTCGTGTCGGAGCCCGACCTCCTCATC
>DATGGF010000182.1:0-3074 GCA_035308625.1 Acidimicrobiales bacterium
TGTAGGCGCGGATCCTGGAGCGTGGCCTCGAGCAGTCCCTCCTTGCTCGAGAAATGATTGAGCACCGTCTGGAGAGAGACGCCCGCACCGTCGGCGACGTCGCGCAACGTGATCTCGTCGTACCAGTCTTCGAGGCAGCAACGGATCATCACGCCGATGATCCGTTGCCTGGTGGCTTCGACACCCGCCGCACGCGCTCGCATCGTGTACTGACGCGGCACCTCTTGACGAGCGGATTTCACTGTAGTCATACTAAAGGGAAATAGCAGGGCGGTCAAGCTGCTCGGAGGAGGAGCCATGGGATCGGCTGAGATGCAGGGCAAGATCTGGAGCGAGGCACCCGAGGACTGGCTCGAGAACGAGCGCTTCGGGATCCCCTTCTACGAAGCGGTGTTCTCCGCCCTGGGCATCCAGCGAGGCACGCGCCTTCTCGACATCGGATGTGGAGCGGGCCTCGCGCTGACGATGGCTCGTGACCGGGGCGCGAAGGTTTCGGGAATCGACGCGGCGCCGGGTTTGCTCGAAGTGGCCCGCCGGCGACTGCCAGAGACCGAGCTGCTCCAGGGAGAGATCGAGTCCCTCCCCTACCCGGACGGATCGTTCGACGTGGTCACCTCGTTCAACGCGGTGCAGTTTGCGGCTGATCCGGTGAATGCACTGCGCGAGGCAGCGAGGGTGACGGCCGAAGGGGGCCGGGTAGCGCTTGTCACCTGGGGCGACCCCGAGCGCTGTGACATTCGGTTCGTCCTTGCCGCCGTGGCGCCCCTGATGCCTTCGCCGCCGCCTGGCGCACCCGGCCCGTTCGCCCTGAGCGCACCGGGGAAGCTCGAGGAGCTGGCAGTGGCCGGGGGGCTCCGGCCCGAGAAAGGCGCTGATGTGCCCGCACCCTTCACGTTCAATGACCTCGATGTGGCACTGCGGATCCAGCTCTCGGCCGGACCCTTCCGACGAGCCATGGCACATTCGGGTGAGGACGTCGTCCGAAAGGCGGTCGCCGATGCGTTTTCCGCCTTTCGCCAACCTGACGGCTCCTACCGGCTCCACAATGAGTTCCGCTATCTCATCGCGGAGCCGGTCGCTCATCTCGCGGACCGAGGGGTCGACTGACCGGGATCACGTCGGCAGCGACGAAGGGTGACGCGTTGGAGCGACCCGAGGGAGCACCAGTGTTGGCAATCCCCGATGCAAAGCTCGGATGGGACTTAGGTCTCTGTTGACGCGCCAGGTGCGTACGTAGCCTCAACCGCCAGTCAGGGGGGCCATGACTGGTCGCGTGCGACGAACAGCGCCTTTGCTTGTCCTTACGGTCATCGGGCTTGTCCTTTGTGGGTCGCTCCTGCACTCTCCGATTTCGGAGTGGCTTTATGGGAGGGGGCACACGACGGAGGTGCCAGAAGACGCATCGGTGGCCTCCACTCGTACCTCAATTCGCAGTCCCAAGCGGCTTCGCCAAAATGGCAGGCGAAGGTGTCTCTCACAGTGGACTCCCGCCCACGTACCAGGCACCGCGAGGGATGACGGGTGCAAATGCGCTACTTCAGGCCGCCGGACTCTTGATCCAACGTCACTGGACGATCACCGGATGGTTGGTCCCGATCAACGGTGTCGGTGGCTTCTCGGCGGCAGGCTACGGCTGGTCAGTCGATGCCACGACGATCCCGACTACAGGCCGCGTGATGCTTGGCTTCCAGATGAGCCGACAGGTTGCCACCGAGTAGATTCTCTGAGCGACGCCCGACTGCGCCGGTAGAGCTCGATATGTCACCTCGGACTCCCGGCGCAGGCTCAGCCTCTGGAGCATTATCGGACGGTTCCCAGCCCGGGCCGGCGAGCGCAGGAACTGGCATTTGCGCGCATGTCGTCGAAGTCCGCAAATCCATCGCTCTGCGCCTGCCATGGTGAAGGAGTCAGACTCCGGGCTGGCCCCGGGATCACATCGGCGGGATGTGCTCAACCGGGACCACCCACGGAGAACAAGATGCCCACCGCCGCGGTCAGGTCCCCCCATCCTGCCGCGGCGGCGGCGAAAGCCCAGCGGCTGAGATCTAGTGGACTTCCTCGTGCACCGCTGTGGTTTGACCCTGAGCGTTGGTCGCCTCACGGTCGTAGGTGTGATGACGGCTGCTTCCGGCCGGTCGGCGTGAAGAGGCGAAGACTGTCGCCGAGATGACGAGGCCGATGGCACCGGCCACCATCAAGATGACCCCGACGGTCGACAGCCGGAAGCCGTGCCCCTGCGTGGAGGTGATCGCCCAGTACAAGACGGCGCCCACCGCAATCGAGATGGTGCTGAAGACCATTCCGGTCAAACCCATGGTTCCTACTCCCCGTTCGTCGGTACCCTCGCCATCGGCCAGGAGCGGTCGGCAGGTGCCGGACCCCGATAAATGAGAGCTTACTCTAGTTTTGCAACACATGCATCATCTTTCCTGTTTTAATGGTCTATAATCTGACTATGGCGAAGTGGAGCTTCCTCACGAATCATTCGCGGGCGTTGGTCTGCATCGCCCAGGACCCCGGGGTTCGCCTGCGCGACATCGCCGCTGCCCTGGGTATCACCGAACGCAGCGCCTTCGACATCGTCTCGGACCTGACCACGGCGGGGTACGTCGAGAAGGACAAAGAGGGCAGGCGGAACCGGTACCGCATCCAGGCCCACATACCGCTGCAGGAAGAACTTGGGCGGGAACAGACGATCGGCGAACTGCTCGACGTGTTGGTCGATACGAGAGTGCGCGGGCACTCACAGGCCCGGCAGCGGGTGAGGACCTAGCTCTAACCCCACCACGACCGACCGGAACATGCCGTGGTTGCGCTCCCTCGGTCGAGGTGATCCGTCCTGTATCGACAATCCAGGGGATTTCCGGGTGGCCGGGCCGGTCGGCCCCGCCTGACGGCCCCGAGCATCACCGGCACTTCCGAGCGGCCTGCCGCCGTCGTTACCCGTTCCGCCGTGTGGCGATACCGGGCGGTCTTGGCGCTGTCGTGCGTGGGTGCGACCACCAAATACTGATGAACCCCGCAACAGGTCTTTACCCGGCCCCGGCCTGCCTCCAAGCTAAGGGATGGAAACC
>DATGGF010000183.1:0-2815 GCA_035308625.1 Acidimicrobiales bacterium
TGGCCACCCGGCGCCTCGGGCGCGCCGCCCTCGCCTTCTACGCCGAGCCGGCCGGCGACCTCGAGCCCATGCCCGCGCTGACATCGCCGCCGCGACCGGCGCTGCGGACCCGCCGTATGGTCATCGGCACCGTCGTTCCCCTGGCGCTGGCCATGGGCGTGCTCTGTTCCCTGCTCCCCTTCAGCGGCCACCAGCACGGCCTGCGCTGGGTCACCCTGGCCATCGGCGAGACCGTCCTGGCCTTGACCTTCGCCCGACTGATCCGGCTCACCCGCACCGTCGGGCAGCCGGCCTGACGACGATGGCGGCACGGGCGGCGGGCCCGTTCGTCACCGCTTTGGCCGGGTGTAGCGGAGCAGCACGACACCGCTGCCGAACGTCCGGGTCTCCGCGAGCACCAACCCGGAGATCGGCGGGCCGTCGAAAGGCCGGTGACCTTCACCGAGCACCACGGGGTGGACGTAGAACCGATACTCGTCGATGAGGTCGAGTGCGGCGAACGACCCCGCCAGCGCCGGACCGCCGACGACCACCTCGCCACCGTGGTCCTCGATGAGGGCGGCGATCTGGGCGCGCTCCACGTCGCGCATGATGGCCGTGTTCCAGCCGGCCTTCGGGAGCGTCCGCGAGAACACGTACTTGGGCTTGTCCCGCCAGATCGGCGCGAACTCCCGGATCTCGGGCGGCGCCTCCGGATCCTCATCGGCGGTCGGCCAGAAGCCGGCCATCAGCTCCCAGGTGACCCGGCCCTGGAGGAACGCCTTCGTGTCGCGGAGCCAGCGGTTGAAGTGGGTGTGGAGCTCGCCGTCGACGAGCTGCCAGTCAAGGCCGTGGTCGACGCCTTCGAAATACCCGTCCAGCGAGATCGACGTCATGAACGTCACCCCGGTCATGGTCCGGACACTAGCGAGGAGCACCGATCCGGGCAGCCCTGACGTGAGCATCGGCACCGCCGGCCGGCCCTGTGATCAGATATCTGCCGTGTTGGAGATGCGCTCCGAGTGCGAGCGGTGCAAGGCCAGTCTGGCCCAGGACGGTCCGGCCACCATCTGCAGTTACGAGTGCACCTTTTGCGTGAGTTGCGCCGGTGACATGGACGGCGTCTGCCCCAACTGTGGTGGCGAACTGGTCACGCGTCCCCGGCGCACATGAGCGGGAGGCGGGGGCAAGGTTCCGGCGTCAGTTCCTGGCACATCGCCGGGCCGTACTTCGAGTCGTGCAATTGCGACCCGATCTGCCCGTGCCGCAGCGTCGACTCCCGGCCGGGGAGCGCCATCGAGCTCTGCCAATTCGCCCTGGCCTGGACGGTGCGCCAGGGACACTTCGACGAAACCGACCTCGCCGGCGTGCAGGCCGTGATGGTGGGCTATTGGGACGCCTCCGGGTTGGACTGGTCGTGGACGGTCGGAGTGTTCGTCGACGACACCGCCAGCGACGATCAGCGCCGCGCCCTGGGGGGCATCCTCACCGGCCGGCACGGAGGAACGCCGGGCCGCCAGTACGCGCCGGCCATCGCCACGGTCGCCTTCGAGGAACCGGCGGGCATCGTCCTCGATCACACGCCCGGCGCGCAGTCCATCCGTGTGCGCGGTCACGTCGACGCCCAGGCCCGCCAGCGGTACGAAAGCGATGCTCGTATCAGCTGTGGCATTCCCGGCCATGACCGACCGGGCTACGAGGTGGTGATGGAGGGCCTGAACGTCCACACCACGGGGATGGAGTTCTCCTACCAGGGCAACTGCGGATTCGCCTCAACCTACGACTACCGGTCCGACGCCGAGTCCTGACCTGCCGCGCCATCGCCTCCTCGGGGCGGGCGGTCACATGCTCAGGTCGCCTGGGCGTCCCGGAGGAAGGCGACGATCTGGGGGATGACGACCGCAACGGCATCGAGCGCCTGTCCATGGGCCAACCCGGGGATCTCGATGTAGGTGGCCCGCTCCATGGCCGCCGCCGCGGCCCGGGCGGCGGCCGGCGGGTGGATGATGTCGAGCTCGTGGGCGACGACCAACGCCGGGCAGCGGATCTGCGATTCGAGATCATCCCGGTCGAGAACGTCCCACTCGACGTCGGCGGCAAACTGGCCGGCGCACCCGTCGCCGGACCAGGTGATGCCGGCGGCGAGCAGCTCCGCCACCCCCTCCACCACCACGTCGTCGTGTTGCAACACGGGGAACGGCAGCGAGATCAGCAGGTACTGCCACAGGTACCACGAGTCGGGCAATGGGCCTCTGCTTCGCAGTTCGGCCTCGACCTCCATCAGCCGGCGGAAGAAGGCGGGCGTACGTCCGGCCGCGACCCACAGCACCAGTGCGCTGACCAGCTCGGGGTGGGCGGCCGCCAGGGTCTGGCCGATGTAGCCGCCCAGTGAGTTCCCCACGATCGCTACCGGGCCGAGCCCGAGCGCCTCGACGAGGCCGAGCGTGTCGGCCGCCATGTCCGCCACCGAGTAGGGCCCGGGCGGGCCGTCGCTGGCCCCCACGCCCCGGTTGTCGAAGACGATCACCTGGAAGCCGGCGGCTCGGAGTGCGCCTGCACCCAGGACCTCCCATTCGTTCCCGGACATCCCGGTCCCGGCGATGAGCACGACGGGATCGCCCTCGCCGGAAACCTCGTAGGCGAGACGGACGCCGTTGACCGTCACGTTCCCGACTGCCATGGGTCCCTCCTGGTCAGCCCGCTGACCAGCTCGATGGTCACACCCTCAGTCAAGCAGGACGACAGTCGGTCAGCTCCGCCACCGACGACTTGCGCTGTCGCCTGAGTGCGGGTCTGGTTCCGCGCACACCTCGCATTCCATCTCGAGCGTGGCATG
>DATGGF010000184.1:0-6104 GCA_035308625.1 Acidimicrobiales bacterium
TCGACGCCGAGAAACAGTCAGGGAGCGCGCGACCCCGCCCCATTAGGCTGCACTGGCGAGATCCCAACACCGCAGGACCGCAAGATCCTGCTGATCCGGGGAGTAGCGCAGCCTGGTAGCGCACCTGCTTTGGGAGCAGGAGGCCGCGGGTTCAAGTCCCGCCTCCCCGACTTGGGCCCCTCACTGCCGGGCCCGTCGCCGCGCCCGGGCATCGACCGCCAAGGTGATGAGCGCCACCGCGCCGGCCAAGGCGAACAGGGCGGGGTAGCCCTGATACCCCTGGTACCTGAACACCACGTCGTGGTGACCGGGAAGGACGGCGACTCCGACGAGCGCGGGCGCCACCATCTCGGTGGCAGCGCGCTTGCCGTCGACTTCGGCCACCCATCCCGGGTCGTACGACGCGCTCAGCACCACTACGGCCCGCCGCTGGGCCACCACCGACGTGCGGACCATGCCGTCGGGCAACGCGCTGTCGGTGGAGAGGACCGTCCCTGCTGGCCCGGCTCCCGGCGCCACTGTCGCGGTGCGGGGGGCGGCCCGATCGCCCGCCCAGGCCACCGCCAGGTAGCGGCCCTGGCCCGGTAGGGCCGAGTCGAGGTAGGCCGCAGCGCGGCCACCCACGTCGGTGCGGTCGGCCGAGAGCACTCCGACCGTGTCCACCACCCGTACGTAACCGTTGGCCGGGAGGACGTAGAGCCGGTCGCCACCGGCTGCCAGCACGAGGGTGGCCGGCACGGGCGGCGGCTCCCACACCGGGAGCAACAGGTAGCGGATCCCGAACAAGGCGTAGTCGCCCGGGTTGGCCTCGTCGAAGTAGTACTCCGGGTCGGTCATGAGCGACGCGGTCCGCAGCGTGTACCCCACCTCGTCGACGTCGGCAGCCTCGAGGTACTTCGACACCGGCACCGCCCCGATGGTGAACCGCGAGCCCCAATTGTCGGGGTTGTTGGGCATCCCGGCATAGACGCGCCCGCCGCCGTGCTCCTTCACGTAGGCGAGGAGACGGTCGACATCCGCCGCCTCCCCGCGATCGCTCGCTCTTTGACTGGCCACCGCCGCCGCGTTCTGACCGGCCAGGCCGTCGAGTTGGCCGACGAGCGGCCACAGGGCCACCACACCCACGACCCCGAGGGCGCCGGCCACGCCCACCTGTCGCCCGATGCGATAGCGCGGCAGCACCACGGTGGCCCAGGTCGTGACGCCCCGGGCCACCGTCACCGCGCCCATGCCGGCCAGGTAGAGGCCGGCCAGCTGCGCCCCCATCCCGAAGCGGCGCATGAACAGGTCCGCCCCTCCCGGGATGAGGACCGTGAGCGACCCGAAGGTGGTGCGACCGAAGGAGAGCACGAGGCTCACGGCCCCCAGCGCCACCAGCGCCACGCCTACCGGCCGGCGCCGGGCATGCACCACGGCGGTCACGAGGCCGACGGCGAGCAGCACCGAGATAACGGGTAGCCGGCCGGCGTCGTAGAGACGGCCGGTGAAGAGCCAGCTCAGAATCTGCTTGGCCCCGTAGCCGTCCTCGAGCGCGGTGTGAGCCAGCACCTGGTTGCGGGCGGCCCAGGGCGCGGAGACGACGACGGGAAGCAACACCCAGGCGGAGGCCAACACCGCCCCGGCCGTCACCACCGCCGCCCGGCCCAGCCGGGCGACCAACCTCCCGTCGGCCACCAGCCCGATCACCACCACACCGCCCAGGGCCAGATAACCCGTCTCGAAGTGCAGCGCCACCGTCAGGGCCACCAGCGCCACCGCCGGGAACCAGGCCCGGCGCTCCGACACCGCCCGCCAGGAGCAGGCCCAGGCGAAGGGCAGGGCCCACGAGGCCACCAGTTGGGCCCACACGCCATACCCGGTCCAGATATAGGCCTTGGCCTCGTAGCCCACCTGGGGAACACTCACCAGGAAAGGCGCCAGCACCGCGGCCGACGCGCTTTCGCCTGGGCTCAATGAGAACAGGCGGGCGGACAGGTAGATGGCGAGCGGCCATGCGGCGAGCAGGAGGTAGAGCGACCAGCGGAACACCGCGTCGGGGCTGACCCCCGTTCCGAGCGCTCCGGCCAAGGTGGCGCCGAGGCCCTGATAGTGCAGGAACTGCGGCGACCCCAGCCCCAGATAGGGGAACCAGCTCGTGTAGGGCGAATGCCCGGCCGCGAGGCGGGTTGCCGCGAAGCGGACCATCTGCTCGTGCACCGTGGCGTCGTCGAGATAGGGCACCGCCCGCAGAGTCGGCGTCCAGTGCCACAGTCCCCACCCGGTGCTCAGGCCCACGGCCGCCCACGCCCCCGCGCGCGCGGCCCGGCCCGCGGAGGCAGTCGCGGGGCGCGCCTCGGGCGTCGCCGGGAGTGCGGTCAGGGGAACAGAGGATACGTGGTGGAGCTGTGCTTCCCGGGGTGGTGCTTGTGGGCCCCGCCATGCTTGCCGGCACCACTCCCCTTCTTGAAACGGTGGTGACGGCCGAAGGTGGCGCCAGTCGTGGCGCCAGTGGTGGCGCCCGACGTGGTGCGCACCGCCGGGATGGTGGTCGGGGCTGGGACGCTGGGCGTGTTGCTGATCGAGCCGCTCCCGGTGTTGCCGGTGTTACCGGTGTTCCCCGTATTGCTCGTGCTCCCCGTGGGCGGGGTTGTGGTGGTCGGGGCCGACAGCCCGCCCCCTAGCCCGCCCCCGCCGAGCAGCCCGTGCAGTCCGGCGCCGACATGGTGGACCACCGGCACGGTGAGGGCCGGGCCGTGGTTGCGATTCCCGGCCAGCGCGGCGCCACCGGCCACCACCACGGCCAGCGCGGCCACACCGATGGCCCGGCTCCGAAGGTTTCCCAACCCGCTCGAGGCAGCCCCGATGCGCACCGAGTCGGCGATGGCGGCCACCGCTCCGACGAGGGCGCCCACGGTGCACACGAGCAGCCCGATGCCGACTGCGAAATGCTTGCCCCGGATGGCCGAGCTGGCTGAGACGTGCGCGAGCTCGAACAGCGCCACGGCCAACAGCACGACCCAGGCGGCCGCCAGCAGCTGGGTGGCGGCCGGGTGACGCGACACGGCGCGCCATCCGCTCACCACCGCGGCCACCACCAGCACGAAGGCGAAGAGCTTGCCCTGCCCGAGATGGAAGCCCCGGGCGTGGAGCTTGGAGAACGTCACCCAGTTGAGGACGAGCCCGGCGCCGGCCACCACCACGGCCACGATGTTGACGATGGTGAAGCGCGGCTTGGGCGGCGCGGGGGCGGGCTCGGGCGGGGGCGCCCAGTACACCGGTCCCGAAGGCGGCGCCTGTCCGGTCACCGCCTGCTGCGACCACTCGTCCTGCAAGACCTGCGTCACGCTCGGCCGACCTCGTTCCCCATCGATTCGCCCCCCGGGCCGCTCGCACCCGTCACGCGGCGCCCACGGGCCGGCAACAGACGGGAGACATTCAGGGTACGGGACGAACGCGGCGCCTGAGGATCCTCAAAATTGGGGAAAGCGGCACCCCGGGGGGAGGGGGCGTGGCTCCGGTAGTCTGCGGGCTCCCCGCGGGCGTAGCTCAATGGCTAGAGTCCCAGCCTTCCAAGCTGGTTATGCGGGTTCGATTCCCGTCGCCCGCTCTTTCTCGATCCCGTTGCCGACAGGTCGTCCCGGGCCGGCGACGCCGGTCAGGAAGCCGCCCGGCACCCGATCAGGCCCCGGGCGGCTCCCCTCACTGCAGGACTTGCTGGCCTCCCTGGACGGAGTTGGGCGTGTCCACCACCGTCCCCGTATTGCCCGTCACGGTCAGGTTCCCGGTCAGGACGTTCCCGGTGACGACGGCGCCACCCGAGTTCTGGGTGACCGTGGCCCCGCCCTTGATGGTGCAGTTCTTGAGCGCCACTCCCCCGCTGTTCTGCGAGATCGTGATCGGGCCGGACGAGGCGCACTGCTGCACGTTCACCCCACCGGACCCGTAGGTGGCGCTCAGGCCGCCCCGGAGGGTGCTCCCGAGGCACGACGAGGTGCCGTCACCCACCACCAGGGCGCCAGTGGCGTAGGTCGAGTACAGCTGGCCGGCCAGGTTGACGCTGCACAGCCGGAGCACCACGCCGCTCGAGAAGCTGATGCCACCGTTGATGATGGCCCCCTCGGCGTCGAGCGAGCCCCCGGTCTGGACGCTCACGTCACCGTTCTGGCGGCAACCCGGCGGGATGAGGATCGACTGCCCGGCGGTGATCACCAACGCCCCGTTGTGGTTGCAGATCATGGTCGACCCAGCCGTGATGAACAGGGTCCCGGGCACGAAGGTGAACACGTAGTTCTGGGCGGCCAGCGTGCCGAGCGCACAGGTGACCGGGTACGAGCCCACCGGGCTCGAACCGGTCGCGGTGGTGGTGCACACCGGCGAGCCGGTGACCCCCGAGGTGCCCAACGTCTGGCCGCTCACGAACCCGCTGATGGTGGCCGTGAGCGACGGGATCGGTGAGCCGAACGGGATAGTCACGTTGTTGGCCGTCACCGTCAGTGTGGCCGGCGACACCGTGACGGTGCCGCCCACGTAGGTGATGGTGTAGTTGGCATCGACGGCTCCCGAGCACGACGAGGCGTAGGCCCCCACCGGGCTCGAGGCCGTGGCCGCCGTGCTGCAGTGCAGCCCGCTGCCCAGCACGCTCGCCGTCTGGCCCAGGACCAGGCCGGCGATGGTGTCGGTGATGGCCGGCGGCGTGGAGCCGTAGGTCATCGTGCCCGACGAGGCCGTGATGGTGAGCGGCGCCGAGCCGACCGTGACGGTGCCGCCGACGTAGGTGATGGCGTAGTTGCCGTCGACCGCTCCCGAGCACGACGTGGCGTAGGCGCCCACCGGGCTCGAGGCCGTGGCCGAGGTCGAACACGTGGGCTGGGTGGTGAGCGACGACGAGCTGTCGCCATTCACGAAGCCGGTGTACGAAGCCGAGATGGCGGGCGGCGCCGAGCCGTAGACCGTCGACGGCGAGCTGGCCGTGATGGTCAGGCTGGCCGGGGTGACGTCCACCGCGCCGTGCACGTAGGTGATGGCGTAGTTGGAGTCGACCGCCCCCGAGCACGTGGTCGGGTAGCTGCCCACCGGGCTCGACGCCGTCGCCGTCGTCGAGCAGGTCGGCTGGTGGGTGAGCGACGACGAGGTGTCACCGTTCACGAAGCCCGAGTACGACGGGCTCACCGCCGGCACGGGCGCGCCGTAGGCCTTCGCCGCCGAGGAGGCGGTGATGGTGAGCGGGGCCGGGCCGACCGTCACCGCGCCACCGGTGTAGGTGATGGCGTAGTTGGAGTCGACCGCTCCCGAGCACACCGTCGGGTAGGTCCCGACCGGGCTCGACGACGTGGCCGCGGTGGCGCACACCGGGGCCGTGGTCAGCGACGACGGGCCGTCACCGTTCACGAAGCCCGAGTACGAGGCCGTGATGGTGGGCGGGGTGCCGCCGTAGGTCATGACCCCCGAGGAGGCCGTGATCGACAACGGGGCCTGGCCGACGTTGACCGTGCCCGCCACGTAGCTGATGGCGTAGTTGGCGTCCACCGCGCCCGAGCACGAGCTCGGGTAGGTGCCCACCGCACTGTGCGTGGTGGCCGTGGTCGAGCACGTCGGCTGGTGGGTCAGCGACGACGGGCCGTCACCGTTCACGAAGCCCGAGTACGAGGCCGTGATGGTGGGCGGGGTGCCGCCGTAGGTCATGGCGTCCGACGAGGCGGTGATGACCAGCTCCGCCGTGCCGATGACCACCGAACCACCGACGTAACTGATGGTGTAGTTCGGGTCGGACGCCCCCGAGCACGAGGTCGGGTACGTGCCCGCCGGGCTGGAGGACGTGGCCGTGGTGGAGCACGTCGGCTGGTGGGTCAGCGACGATGCGCTGTCACCGTTCACGAAGCCGGAGTACGAGGCCGTGATGGTGGGCACGCTCCCGCCGTAGGTCATGGCGTCGGAGGAGGCGATGACCGACAACGGCGCCGGGTCGACCTCCACGGTTCCGGCCACGTAGCTGATGGTGTAGTTGGGGTCGGACGCCCCCGAGCACGAGGTCGGGTAGGTCCCGACCGGGCTGGAAGCGCTGGCCGACGTGGAGCAGGTCGGCGCCGAGGTCAGCGAACCCGCGGTGTCCCCGTTCACGAAGCCCG
>DATGGF010000185.1:0-3215 GCA_035308625.1 Acidimicrobiales bacterium
CGGACCGTCTCCGGGCCTGGGCCGAAGCGAATCGTGTGGTCCGGCCCGGAGGGTTCGTATTCGCCGCCGCCATCTCGCGCTTTGCCTCGCTCCTCGACGGGCTGGCCCGGGATGCGCTCTTCGACCCGGCGTTCCGGTCCATCGTGGAGAGGGACCTGACCGACGGCCAGCACCGCAACCCCACCAACCATCCGCACTGGTTCACCACGGCCTATTTCCATCACCCCGAAGAACTCCGCCACGAGGCGATCGAGTCGGGCCTGACCGTGGTCGAACTGGTCGGGCTCGAAGGGTTGGCCGGCTACCTGCCTCAGCTGGCCGACCGCTGGGACAACGACGAAGACCGGTCCGTCATCCTCGACGCGGCTAGGGCCGTGGAGTCGGAGCCCACACTTCTCGGCCTGAGCGCCCACATGATCCTCGTCGCCCGGACGTCTGGGTGACTTACGTCGGCTTGACCGCTTCGATCAAGAAGCGCGTCGGATGGGCGACGAATGGCCCGCTCTCTTCGATGAGACGGTGCATGGCGACAAGACGATCGCGGTACCGGTCCACGCTGAAGTCCGGCACCGTCCAGACGACGAGCCGGAGGAAGTAGACGACCGCGCCTACGTCGAAGAAAGTGGCCCGAAGGCGCTCGGCCTGGATGCCGTCGACCCGGAGGCCCGCTGCCCTCGCATTCTCCACGGCAATTTTCGGGTTCCTCGGCGAAGTGTCCGGCTGTGGCCCCATGAAGAACTCGATGAGCTCTCGGTTACTGTGTGGCCCGACTTGCTGGGAGAAGTAACGACCACCGGGTCGCAAGACACGAGCGACCTCGTTCCAGCACGTGACGATCGGGTGCCGACTGCTGACGAGGTCGAAGGTCGCCGCTGAGAAAGGCAGTTCCTCACGGTCATCGTGCGTTACGACTACCCATGCCCCCCTAGGCCGGAGCCGCTGCGCGGCACGACGGACATTCGGTTCCCAGTTCTCCGTGGCCACGGTCAGCGTCGGCAGACGCGGCAGCTGGCCCAGTAGCTCGCCGCCCCCGGTCTGGATGTCGAGCAGCGACGACACCGCCGCTGCCCGTTCGGCCAGCCGTGCGGAGTAACGCCAACTCGGTCGTTCCTCGGTGGCTCGTCCCTCGAGCCAACTGAAATCCCATCCGTCGATGGGGGCCGCGGCGGCTTGGTCGATCAGGTCCTCGCATGACCGGGCCACGGCACCCAATCGTTGCATGGTCCGGCTATGAGCGGTTGACGATCCTTCAGCTCTGCTGACTCTGATGGCCCCGGTGCCTCTGCGCTCCCACCGTGAGTGCGAAGGGAACCGTCTCCGCGCCCGACGTGCCCGTGCCCGTGATCGACAGGCGATACGCGCCTGGCACCGTTCCACTGCTAACCGTGACGGTCACCGTCGACGAACCGGAGCTCGGAACGTTCGTGGGCGAGAACGCCACGGTGACACCGGACGGTTGACCGGAGACCGAGAACGACACCACCTGCGACGACCCCGACTCGGTGACCGACACCGTGGCCGTGGTCGAGGCGCCGGGGGCCACACTGGCCGACCCGGGGTTCACCGACATGGAGAACGATGGTTGCTGGGAGACGTTCCCGCACACGAGGTCGGCGTCGTAGCCGGTGCCGTCGCGGTACTGGGCGAGAGAGGGACTGGTCCCGGTGAAAGCGGGCGCACCGCAGGTCGAGGAGGCCTGGCCTGCCGATCCGGCGCCGGCCACCCAGATAGGCGATTGCGCCAGTGGGTAGGCGGGGGCGAATTCCGATGCCCATTGCGATTGGTAGCTCGCCGCGTTGCCGACCGTGTAGCCGCCGGTGATGGCGCTCCAGCTGCTGGCGGACGAGTAGATCCCGACAGACGGCACCCCCTGGCTGCGCAGATAGTCGGCGAACCCCTGGAGGTCGGCGGTGTTCGAGCTCCCGCTCCCGTTCCACGAGTTACCCGTCTCGACGTCAAGCCACCACGGGAGTGTGGCCGCGCCAGTAACCGGCGCCTCGGCGGTGCTCAGGGCGTTCTGGGCGGCATGCCAGCCGTAGTCGTAGGCACATCCGGGATCCGTCGTCGACGTGCTGTCCATACAGAGCGCGGGGGCCCGCGACCCCGAGGTCGGCCAGAAGAAACTGCTGTGCGGGGCCGGGTTGGCCGTGTTCGTGTAGAGCGCGGGCTGATCCGGCAGGCCGAGTGCCCAACCGGACTCGCTGCCCAGGCAGGAGTTGGCCGACCACGGAAGGCCGTTCGTCACCCCGACGATCCCGAACGCCCCGCCGAGCGACGTCACCGTGGTGGAGCTCGATCCGGCGGTCGTGCACTGCGGATAGGACACGTCGTGGCCCACCGATCCCGGTGGAGGGGCCGTCGCCGATGCGGCGGCGGCTGAGGCGCCCACACCCAGCACGAACACCATCGCCGATCCCGCTGCCAGCGCTCGACGAACAGACACGATCATGACCTCCGAACCCCCGCCCCCTGCTCGGCTTGCCGGTCGCCTCGATCGGGACGCGACCGGCCTGTGGCCCGCAAAAGGTACAAGCGGTTGTCGTCGAGATCCATGGTCCGAAGGGCCCATTTCCCGCCCCGGGCGTTGCCGCCAGGGCGGGGTCTCCCCCATTACCGTGGCCGGCATGGAGCTGCCCGGCGAAGTTGCTGACGCCCTCGTAGCGGCCATCCATCTGGGGGACGTCGACACCCTCACGTCCCTGCTGCGCGAGCACCCTGGCGTCGCCTCGGCCGAACTGGGCGGGCGCCACGGCACCCGCTCCCTGCTGCACGTCGTCACCGACTGGCCGGGCTACTGGCCCCAGGGCCCCGCCGTGGTGCGCCTCCTCGTCGAAGCGGGTGCCGATCCCGATGCCCACAAGGGTGAGGACGAGACACCGCTGCACTGGGCGGCCAGCAGCGACGACGTGCACGTGGCCGCCGCGTTGATCGATGCCGGCGCCGATGTCGACGCGCCCAACGGGTCGATCGGGACCCCGCTCGGGAACGCCGTGGGCTATGGCTGCTGGGACGTGGCCCGCCTCCTCCTGGCCCGGGGGGCGCAGGTGACGACGCCGTGGGAAGCGGCGGCCCTGGGCCTGCTCGACGAGCTGGACGAGCTCCTGGGCACGGACCCGTCGCCCGAAACGGTGTCCCAGGCGTTCTGGCATGCCTGCTCGGGCGGCCAGCGGCGGGCGGCGCAGTACCTGCTCGGTCGCGGGGCCGATCTGGGCTTC
>DATGGF010000186.1:0-2208 GCA_035308625.1 Acidimicrobiales bacterium
TTCATTCGTGACCGGCCGGAAGTCAGCCACCGTCCTCCCCATGTTCGGACTCACGGTCAATTGGCTCGAAAGGCGTGGAGGAGACTCGAGCAAATCGGCGCAGGTGGGAGCAGCCTCACCGGCCCCGACGCCGAGGAGCCCGCCGGACCACCAAGGGAGTTGCGAGCGCTTTCCATCGCAGCCGGACGCGCCGGCACTGATTGGTCGAATACCGTGGCTAGACCCTTCGTGACGAACACCGATCCGTGCGAACCGAGGTACACGTTCAGCAGCTCGGTCCTTCCGGCACGAATCACGAATTCCTTGCCCCTGAGATACACGGGATTGGCGCCCTCGTCCCGATAAGAGATGACCGCCTTGTTCTCACTGAGCCTCTCGATAGCAAGCATGACCGGCGGAGCTGAGGTGTCCCCGCCGACGAGCATGGGCCACATCTGGCCCACCGCCCCGGGCCGACCCACCAATTCGAATCGAAACTGGTCCGTAGCCTTGGACGTTTCCACGGCTATCCATTGCTTGCCGGTCGACTGATACAGCCCCGAACAGTTCCCCACGATGGCGAGACCCCCGGCAGGCCCCGGGGCCTTCAGGGCACGTACTCGTCCGACCCCGGCTGCCCTGTCGCCGAACACCGCGCCGTCGATCGACTCCTGAAGCCCAATGAGAGCCTTCCTCGCGGCCAAGGATGTGCCTGGTGACACCGCACCTTGATACACGAGGCCGAGGGACGTCTGAGCCCACACCCCGAAGAGGCCAAGGGCAACGATCCCTACGACGATTGAGCGCCGCAACCAACGCGGCCAACCGAGCCCTCGGACGATCAGGCTGAAGCCGACGACGCCAGTCAAGATCACCAAGGGCAACAGGTCAGTGAGATATCTCGACGACAGGTATCCGTAGACAAAGATGCTCACCGCCGAAAGGGCCGCTCCTAGTACCGGAATGCGCAATACGGCGAGCCCATGACTTGTGCCGTCTGCCGATCCGGTGTCTTCAGAGGCTCGCCTGGTTCGCCTGAAGATGGCGAACAACCCGAACAGGGCCAGGCCGACCAAGGCGGGGGCGGTGGCGACGATGCTCGTCGCGCCCGTGACGCTTCCGTAGTATCGCTTGCCGAGGATCGACACAGACCGGAAGCTGATCCAGGGGAACAGGGACGTAAACCGAATGCCATTGGGTCGCAGGTAGTTCAAGACATTCGTGGGAAGGAACCCGGCACCGAATAGCGAGCCACCGTTCTTGCGAACTGCGAGCCCATAGGTCGGTGTGATGTGGACCGCCGCCTGCCGTTCGAAAGGCACACTGAACAACGAATGGAACTTGATCTCGTTCAGGTACGCATAGGCCGCCAGCGGTAGGACCGAAACAGCTGCGATCGCCCCCGGCCACAGCCACTGGACCGCATGACGTCGCCGGACGAGCTCCAGGGCCGCCAGGAGCATCAGCGCACCAATGAGGCCGATGCCCACCGGAGCCCGGGTGAAGAGCGTGAGCGAGACGAAGAGAGCGGTCAAGAGCAGAGAGCGGCGGGTATGCCGGATGATGAACGCGATCATGAAGTAGATCGTTCCCAGGGCAAGCGCACAGGCCCAGATCTCGGCCTCGTCGTAGATGCTGAGCCAGCTGGCCACGTATAGGAGCGACGACCCCGCTCCCACGACGAAGACCAATCCACCCGTAAAGAGCGCTTCCATTCGCCCTACTGCCGAACCGGGCTTCCTGACCAGGCCGCGCACACGCCACAGCAGGGCGCTCGTGAACCCGAGGGCCACCAGTTCGGCGACGAGCATCGAGACGCCTGACAGACGACCGTCGAACTGGTGGGTCAAGATCAGCACCGGAAGACGAAGCAAGGACGGGACGGGCCCGAAATACATGTAGAAGTGGCCGCCCGTCTTGATGGCTTCAGGGCCAAGGAGTGAAGCGGGCATGTACCAATGCCCCGCCAACAGCGATCGCGCTTGTACGTCGTAGTACCCAGACGTGATCTGGCCCTGCACGAGATTCCACGTTCGCCCGCTTGCCATCCACACGAACAGAACGGATGCCAGGATCGAGCCAGTCGCACATGCGATGATGAACCGCCGACGAGATGACCGATCAACCAGGCTGCCCGTTGTTCGGGCCTCCTGGCTGGCTGACGGGGAATCAGGCCCAGCGTTCGCGTTTCGCCGAGGCTGGAGATCGCCTACGGATGCGGGCAGGGAT
>DATGGF010000187.1:0-5850 GCA_035308625.1 Acidimicrobiales bacterium
CTCCAGTACCAGGTCCGGCCGGTGGCGAGTGTGCGGGCCAACGCCTCGCGGTCCATGTAGCCGAGCATCAGCACGGTCCCGTCGGTGACGTCTTGGACGATGGCGGGCACGAGGCCCTTGTCGTCGAAGCGGACCCCGTCAAGCTCCGCGTCGCTCACTTCGATGGGTGTGGCCTCGATCACCGGTCCTCCGTCACAGATACTCCGTCACAGGTACAACCCCGTGCCGCTATCCATGCGCTCGGAAGCCACCGCGTGGATGTCGCGCTCGCGCAGGATCAGGTATTCGTCGCCCTGAACCTCGACCTCGAAGCGGTCCTCGGGGTTGAACAGGACCTTGTCCCCCGCCTTCACCGACCGCACGTGCGGCCCCACCGCCACCACCTCGGCCCACACCAGCCGGCGGGACACCTGTGCGGTGGCCGGGATCAGGATCCCGGCCCGCGACCGCCGCTCCCCCTCGGCCTGCGGCTGCTGGGCCAGCACACGGTCGGCCAGCATGGTGATGGCCTGCTTGGGCGGGCCCGAGGACTGGGGTTCCACCACAGCGACGGTACCGCATGGGGAGGCTGCTCCCGGTCGCCGTCCCTGGTCCGCCGAGGTGTCCGCCCGCGCAGACGTTCAGTGACTGCTCTCGGCCGGGCGCACCGGCACGCCCCGCTCGGCCAGGTAGGCCTTGGCCTCGGCCACGGTGTGCTCGCGGAGGTGGAAGATCGAAGCGGCCAGCACGGCGTCGGCGCCGCCGGTCGTGGCCCCCTCGACCAAGTGCTCCAGCGTTCCCACACCACCGGATGCGACCACCGGCACGGGCACGAGATCGGCCACGGCGCGTGTGAGCTCGAGGTCGAATCCGGCGCGGGTGCCGTCGCGGTCCATCGACGTGAGGAGGATCTCCCCCGCCCCCAGCGCGGCCGCTTCGTCCGCCCACGCCAGCGCGTCGCGCCCGGCGGGGTGGCGGCCTCCGTGCGTGTACACCTCCCACCCGGTGCCGTCGGTCGGGGATGCGTCGGCATCCCGGCGCCGTGCGTCGATGGCTACCACCACGCACTGGGCGCCGAACTCGTCGGCCAACCGCGCCACCAGCGACGGGTCGGCCAGTGCTGCGGTGTTGACGGCCACCTTGTCAGCTCCCTGGCGCAACAGCGCCCTAGCATCCTCAGCGCTGCGCACCCCGCCGCCCACGGTGAAAGGGATGAACACCTGCTCCGCGGTGCGCGCCACCACCTCGATCATGGTGCGACGGTCATCGGCCGACGCGGTGATGTCGAGGAACACGAGCTCGTCGGCCCCTTCGGCGTCGTAGCGAGAGGCCAGCTCCACTGGGTCCCCGGCGTCGACGAGGTCGACGAAGCGCACGCCCTTCACTACCCGGCCGGCATCGACGTCGAGGCAGGGGATCACGCGGACGCTGCGCACGCGGCCACCGCCTCCTCGACATCCAAGGTGCCCTCCACCAACGCCCGCCCCACGATCACACCGGCCAGCCGGTGACCGTCGGCCTCCAACCGTCCAAGGGCGACGAGGTCGTCCACCGATCGCACTCCACCCGACGCGATCACGGGGTGGGTGGATTGGGCCAGAACGGTTGCGAGCCCGGCCAGGTCGGGCCCCTCGAGCACCCCATCACGCTCGATGGCGGTTACCACCACCGCGGCCAGGGGAACCGATCCCAACTGGGCCAGCGCGTCCGAAAGCGATGTGCCGCCGCCGCGCTGCCAGCCGTCGACCGCCACCTCGCGCCCACCACCGCGGTGATCGAGGCCGACGGCCACGCGACCGGGAAAGCGCGTGGCCAACTCGGAGACGAGCCCGGGATCGGTCACCGCCGCCGTACCGAGCACGACGCGGGCGACACCGCCACCGAGCAATTCCTCGGCGTCGGCGGCGCGACGCACCCCGCCCCCGGTCTGTACGGGCACCGACACCTCCCGGACCACGGCCAGGACCTGGGCCCGGTCGTGAGCCACGCCGGTGCGCGCGGCGTCGAGGTCGACCACGTGGATCCAGCGAGCC
This sequence comes from Acidimicrobiales bacterium, assembly GCA_035308625.1. GTDB lineage: Bacteria > Actinomycetota > Acidimicrobiia > Acidimicrobiales > UBA8190 > DATGGF01. The sequence continues at coordinate 2,013 of DATGGF010000187.1, forward strand.
CCAGCGGCTTCGTAGCGCCGAGCCAGCTCGAGCGGATCACCGTAGCGACGCTCCTCGGCGAAGTCGCCGCGGGCCAGGCGGACGACCCCGCCCTGGCGGAGGTCGATGGCCGGGAAGAGGTCCATGGGCAGCCGCGTCAGCCGCCGCGCGCGGCACTGACTGCGTCGACGTAATTGCGGAGCAACGCCAGACCGAGCGTGCCGGACTTCTCCGGGTGGAACTGCACACCCCAGACCGGTCCCCGTTCGGCGGCGGCCACGACATCGCCGCCGTAGTCGCACGTGGCCACCACGTCAGGGCCGTCGTCGGGGGCGAACGAGTGCACGAAATACACCCACGGCGCCTCTGGGAGGCCCGACAACATGGCGCTCGCCACCCCGGGCCGGCGGACGAGCGTGTTCCACTGCATCTGGGGACGCTTGACCCCTTTCGGCAAGGCGCGCACCGTGCCGGGGAGGAGACCGAGCCCCGGTGTGTCCGGCGCCTCCTCCGAGCCTTCGAACAGCAGCTGGAATCCGACACATATGCCGAAGAAGGGAACCGAACGGGCGATGGCATCGCGGGCGGCCGCCTCGAGGCCGCTGCGGCGCAAGGCCGCCGCGCACTGTCCGAAGGCGCCCACCCCGGGGAGGACGACGCCGTCGGCCTGGGCCGCTTCGTCGGGATCGGTCACCAGCCGGGCATCAGCGCCGAGATGCTGCAACGCCTTCTCGGCCGAGCGGAGGTTCCCGATGCCGTAGTCGAGGACGGCGATCACGGCGCCGTGTAGATGATGCTCTTGGCGCGCCTTCGGCGCGACGTCACAGCGTCCCCTTGGTGGATGGAACCTCGCCGCCCTCCACCCGGACGGCGTCGCGCAGGCAACGGGCCACGCCCTTGAAAGATGCCTCCAGCACGTGGTGCACGTTCTTGCCCGACACCATGCGCACGTGGAGGGTGATGCCCGCCGCGGTGGCGAAGGCGCGCCAGAACTCCTCGGCCAGCTGGGGGTCGAAAGGCGGCGAACCGAGGGGAGCCGGTTGCTCGGGCAGGGGAACGTCGTAAGCCAGGTACGGGCGGCCCGACAGGTCGAGAGCCACGTCGACCAGCGCTTCGTCGAGCGGCAACGACATGGAGGCGAAGCGCCGCACCCCGCGTTTGTCCCCCAGAGCCTCCGCCAGTGCTTCGCCCACGACGATGCCGACGTCCTCCACCGTGTGGTGCGCGTCGACGTGCAGGTCGCCCGACGCCGACACCGTTAGGTCCATGCCGCCGTGGCGCCCGAGCTGCGACAGCATGTGGTCGAAGAACGGGAGCCCCGTCTCGACCGAAACCGCGCCGGTGCCCTGGAGCACCAGCGCCACCGCGATCGTCGTCTCCTTGGTCTTGCGGTCCCGCTCGGCTTGGCGTGGAGCTTCGGTCATCGTTCCTCCCCCAGCGTTTCGGCCAGCGCGGCCAAGAAGCGGTCGTTCTCCTCCGGTGTCCCCACGGTGACCCGCAGGCAGCCGTCGAGGCCGGGCCAGGTGGAGCAGTCGCGCACCAGTACGGACCGGTCGAGAAGCGATTGCCACACCTGGCGGGCGGGGCGGGTGGTGGGCCGGAAGAGGATGAAGTTGGCATCCGAGGGCCACGACTCCAGAGGCAGCTCGGCCAAGGCGGCGGCGAGGCGCCCCCGCTCCTCGGTGAGCAAGGCCACCCGGGCCCGCATGTCCGCGTCGTGGCGCAAGGCCAGCCGGCCGGCTGCCTGGGTGACGGCGTCGAGGTGATAAGGCAGGGCGACGAGCTCGCAGGCGCGCACGACGTCCGGATCGGCCACCAGGTACCCCAGCCGGCAGGCGGCCATGGACCAGGTCTTGGAGAAGGTGCGCACCACCACCAGGCGTTCGACCCCGGGGCCGCCGGCCGCCAACAGGTCGAGGGCGCTCTGCGGCGCGAATTGGCCGTAGGCCTCGTCCACCACCACCAGCCCGGGCGCTCGCTCGAGCACGTGACGCACCACCTCGGGGGGCTCGGCCCGTCCCGTCGGGTTGTTGGGCGAGCACAGGAAGGTGATGACCGGCTGAGCGCGCGCCAGCAGCGCGTCGACGGCGTCGAGGTCGAGGCGGAACCCGTCCCCGCGCCACAAGCTGGCCACCTCGGTGGCGGTGATGCCGGCGATGTGTCGGTGCAGGGCGTAGGTGGGCTCGAACAGCGCCACCTTCCGGCCCGGCCCGCCGTAGGCGAGCAACAGGCTCTGCAGCACCTCGTTCGACCCGTTGGCACAGAACACCTGGTCGATGCCGACCCCGTGAGCCTCCGCCAGCGCGGCACGCAAGGACGTGGCGTTGCGATCGGGGTACCGGTTGAACGGGATACGACCGATCTCCTCGGCCAGCTCGGTCCGCCAGGCCGGTGGTGGGGGCAATGGGGATTCGTTGGTGTTGAGCCGGACCTCGACCTCGACCTGGGGTGAGTGGTATTCCTCGAGCTCGGCCAGACCCGGGCGCAGGGCCACCGCCGGCACGGCGCGTCCCTGGCCGCTCACGATGCACCCCGGACGCGCACCGACGCCGCGTGCGTGGGCAGCCCTTCGGCCTCGGCCAGCACCGACACCACCGGGCCTAGACGGGCCAGCGCGGCGCGGTCCACCCACACGGCGTGGACGAACGTGCGGAAGTCGTCCACCCGCAACGCGGAGCCGAAGCGCGCGGTACGGCCCGTGGGCAGCACGTGATTGGGCCCGGCGACGTAGTCACCGATGCTGGCCGGCGCGAACGGGCCGACGAAGACGGCGCCGGCCCGGCCCACCAAAGGCAGCAACGCGTCGGCCCCTTCGACGAGGAGCTCGAGGTGCTCGGGGGCCACCGCGTCGGACACCGCCAGTGCCTCGGCCGGGCCGTCGACCAGTACGGCGAGGCCCCCGCTGTGCAGGGTCGACTCCAGGTCCTTCCGACGCGGCGACGCCGCCACCACCTCGGTCAGCGCCGCGTCCACTGCGTCGAGGGCAGCGGGCGACCAGGTGACCAACCAGGCGAGGCCGTCCGGACCGTGCTCGGCCTGCACGGCCAGGTCGACGGCCGCCCAAAGCGCCGGGGTGGTGTCGTCGGCCACCACCACGACCTCCGACGGGCCGGCGAAGGCGGAGGGCACCCCGACCAAGCCCGACAGCTGGCGCTTGGCCTCGGCCACGTAGCGGTTGCCCGGGCCGACGATGACGTCCACCGGCGCGATGGTGGCTGTGCCGAACGCCATGGCCGCAACCGCCTGCGCGCCGCCCACGCAGTAGACCTCGTCGACACCGGCCACGGCCGCCGCCGCCAGCGTCTCGACAGCGACCTTCCCATCAGGGCCAGGCGGCACGCACAGGGCCAACTCGGGCACCCCGGCCACGCGTGCCGGGGCCGCGCACATGAGCACCGTCGAGGGGTAGCGCGCCCGCCCGCCCGGCGCGTAGATGCCGGCGCGGCGCACGGGCCGCACCAGGTGCGTAACGCGCAGTCCGTCGTCGACGAAATCCCCGAGGGGCGCCGGCTCGTGCGCGTGGTAAGCGGTGATGCGCCGGTAGGCGAGCTCCAGCGCGTCGCGGAGCTCGCTGGACACCGCGTCGGCCGCCGCCGCTACCTCGTCCGGGTCGACCCGGAGGCTCGTCGGGCGCACGCCGTCGAAGCGCTCCGACAGCGCCCGCAGGGCCTCGTCACCCCCCTGCCGGACCTCCGCCACGATGGCAGCCACGGCCTCTGTGGGCAGCTCCCCACCGGCCGGGGGGCCAGGCAGGCGCGCCGCTACCAGGTCGGATGGCACGCCCCGGAGGTCCAGACGGGCAAGCGGCATGAGCAGGAGATCGTACTTCCGGCCATGATCGGGCCATGTCCGCTGCCCG
>DATGGF010000188.1:0-11264 GCA_035308625.1 Acidimicrobiales bacterium
CACCGAGAGGTTGTGGACGTCCCAGTCGAGCGAGCTGGCGAACGCAGGGTCGCGTAGGGCGAGATACGACCAGCTGTTCACATCCTCGGGCTGCTCCGACGTGTTCACCGTGGCGCCGTCGTCGAGGGTCCCCACGGCGAAGGATCCCGAGGTGGGGTTCCACATGGCGGTCACGAAACCCTTGGCCCGCGCCGCGTCGGTGCTCCAGGCCGAATTGCCCGTCTCGGACGCCAGCATCTGGAACAACCCGACCAGATCGATGTTGTGCTCGGTCGACTTCCAGGTGATCTTCCGGTTGCTCCCCGTGTAGCCGCCGGTGAAGCCCCCGGCGCCGCGTGGGTCGTAACAGTGATTCACGACCCAGTTGGCGATCGACTCCGCCCCGGCGAGGTAGGCGGTGTTCCCCGTAGCCGAGTACAGGTGGGCCAGGGCCATGCCCACCCAGGCCATGTTCCCGACGTCGGACGAGCGGTCGCGGACCCGGACGTGGACCAGCACCCGCCCGCGACGGAGCGACGTCAGGGGCAGCGGGGAGTAGGCGGCGCGGACGCGCCCGTCGCGTGAGCGATCGCGGCTTTGGACGAGGAGCAGCGCCTGCCCGAGGAGCTCGGCCCGGGTGAGGCCGTCGGAAGTTCCCTCGGCCAGGAAGGCATCGATCATCAACGCGTCGTCGTACGTCTCGGAGTCGGTGAAGCCCTGCGCGCCCAGGGTGCCTCCGGAGAAGCTCTGCACCAGGCGCAGCGTGGTGCCGGTGGCGTACAGGTCCATCTGGCTGGCCAGGAACTGATCTGCCTGCTGCACGCTGGGCCCGCCCCCGGCCCCGGCGGGGGCAGCCGAGATCACCGCGGTTGTGGCCGCGCCCGCCAAGAAGACCGCCACCGTACGCAGACCGCGGCGACGGAGAAGCGCAGTGCCCCGGCCGCGGCTCGATCCCGTTCGCATGGGACGCCGATCGAGTAGGCCGGGCATGTGCCAGAAGCGTAGGTGGCCGGCGCCCGTCGGCTCGGGCTGTCGAAGCCCGGCTACAGATGTCCGTACGCCGGGGACAGCCCCGTCAGGAGGCGGCCGACTCCAGCCCGTCGACCACCTGAAGGGCCTGCTCCAGTTCGCAGAGGTTCCGGTATCGGATGGCCTCGATGTCCGTCCAGGCCCTCGGCCCGGTCAGGTACTTGTCCTGGATCAGCTTCGTGATTGCGTGCCGGACCCTCGTGAGGTCCGTGTCCCCCCCAGCCATGGCTCCCCCTCCTGCCCCTATGACTCAGGGTAAGAACCCGGCCACGGTAGGTATATAGCCAAATATGAGGGTTCCGGGGGATGCCGGCGAGCGTCGCTCCCGGTCCTTCAGCCCGGAACCGCCTGCTGATCGATCAGACGGTCTTGGCGATCAGGACGTGGCACGACGCCTTGTGGGCGATGCTGTTGGGCACCGAGCCGATCATCCGCCGGGCGCCGCGCATTCCCTTGCTCCCTACCACGATGAGGTCGGCGCCGACCGCGTCGGCCACCTTCACCACGGCGTCGGCAGGGTTGCCCCGGCGGCTGTGCGTCTCGACCTTGACCGAACCGACGGTCTTGGCCGCTTCGGCCAGCACGGCCATGCTCGTGTCCCTCAGCGCTTCCGCGCTGGTCGCCTCGTCGAAGGCCACCACCGGAGCGCCGGGGACGAGCCCGGGGCCCACCGACGGGACCTTGTAGACGTTGACCAGATGCAGGATGGCGCCGTGCTGCTGGGCCAGATCGGCGGCCAAGGACACAGCCAGCCTGGCCGTCCCTGAGCCGTCCGTGCCCACCACGATGTTGGAGAACACCTCTTCCCCCCTGTCGCTCAAATGCTTGAACTGCGGCGCTCATCATCGACCAAGGGGCCGGCCGATGCCAGCGGTTTTGGCCAGCGGGGAGGGGCGTCAGGCGATCCGCGGGCTACCGGCCCCGGCGGCGACGCTCCCGGCGCAGGCGCAGGACGTTGAGCAGCTTGCGGAAGATGAAGCCCACGTCCGCACACTACCGGCGCCTCCACCGCCGAAACGGATAGGTTCGCCGGCACGGACGGTCGGGGCGCGGCAGGGCGATTCCGACCGGAGCGAGCACGCGGGGGTCGACGAACATGGGCCTGGCACTGTGGGACGACGAGATCGACGCAGCGCGGGAGAAGATCCGGGCTGAGGCCCGTGAATTCGTGCTGGGCATGCCCAGTGGCGACCCCAATACCGGGTCGTTCGAGGAACGGGCGGCGTCGATGCGATCGGCCGAGTCGAGCCTCGTGTTGCGCTCCGACATGGCGGTCGACCGGACCATCGACGGGCCGGCCGGCCCCATGCGGCTGCGCGAGTTCCGCCCGGAGAAGGCCTCCGGCGCCATGCTGCACATCCACGGGGGTGGCTGGACGACGGGCGAACCGGACCTGACCGACCTGTTGAACGAGCCTCTTTGCCAGCACCTGGGCCTCGCCATCGTGAGCATCGACTATCGCCTGGCGCCCGAGCACCCGTATCCGGCGGGGCCCGACGACTGCGAGGCCGCGGCGTTGTGGCTGATCGAGAACGCCAAGGCCGAGTACGGGACCGACCGTCTCCTCATCGGCGGCGAATCGGCCGGCGCCAACCTGTCGGCGTTGACGTTGTTGCGGCTGCGCGACCGTCACGACGCGGCCGCGCAGTTCCACGGGGCCAACCTCGTCTTCGGGTGCTACGACCTGAGCTCGACTCCGAGCGCCCGCGGCATCGGGCTCCCGCCCGGCACGGTCGACATCCTCGAGCCGGCGACCATGGGCTTCTTCGTCGAGGCCTTCACCCCGGGCTGGACACCCGAACAACGCCGCTCTCCCGACGTGTCGCCGCTGTACGCGGATCTCACGGGCATGCCCCCGGCGTTGTTCATGGTCGGCACGGCCGATCACCTAATCGACGACACCTTGTTCTTCGCCCAGCGGTGGGCTCTCGCCGGCAATGAAGCCGAGCTGCTCGTCTACCCCGACGCCCCCCACGCCTGTATGGCGCTGCCGACCGTGCTCACCCACTGGTGGCCCCGGCTGGAGGGCTTCCTGGGGCGGTGCCTTACCGGCTCCTGAACCGCCGTCCTCGGCTGCCCAACGCTCGTGTCGCCGCCATGACGGCGCGACCGGGGAGTTCTCCGAGGCGGACGGGGTTGAGGGCCAGACGACGGCGGAGCTGACTGGGCACGTCGGCCACCATCAACAGCAGCATCCCGAGCAGCAGCAAGGCGGCGCCGACCGCAGCCGTGATCTCGAGGCGCGACCCCGACCCGGTGAAGGCGAGCGATCCCGAGTTGGCGGTCACGGTGCCGTTGCCCGACTTCGTGGCCGGCGCCGCGGTGGTGGTCGCCCCCGAACCGGCGGTGGTCGTCGTGGCCCCCGACCCGCTCGTGGTGGTGGTCCCTCCCGGCGTGGAGGTTGTCGTCGTGCTCCCCGAAGGCGGAGTCGTCGTCGTGGTGGTCACGTCGGTGGAGGTCGTCGAGGGCGGCACGCTCGTCGACGTCGAACCGGGAGTGGTGGTCGCCGTGGGCGTCGTCGTGGTCGGCGTCTCCGACGATGTGGTGATGGTCGGCGCCACCGGCGAGCCCGTCGGCTGGCTGACGGTGATGCCCGGGGCGGTGGTGTTGTTGGGATAGGCCGTGCAGTTGAGGCTGAGGGGGTTCCCCGACACCACCAGGGTGAGCTGGACCTGGGAACTGGCCGAGATGGTGATCGGCCCCCCGGTGGCCGTGAACGGACCCAGGCTGATGGCCGGGGATGGCAACGAGAAGCTGAGGCCGGCGCTCGGGATGGAGGCCGGGAGCGGGACGTCGAAGCTCTGCGTGCTCGTCATGGTGGCCGGGGTGGCGCCGGTGGCGTTCACCGACACGGTGGCCGACCCGGTCAGGTCGACGTTGCCCAACGCCTCGGCGGCCGAGGCGATGGCCGCCGGCAGGGTGACGGTGGTCTGGTAGCCCGTCAGCTGGAACTGCTGTCCGGACGCGGGGTCCGCCGGGCTGAGCGTGCCGCTGGTGGTCACGTTGTCGAGAGCGATGTTCCCCACCGGTGTGCCCGGGCAGAACAGCTCGTACGGCCCGCTCCCCGGTAGCGGCGGTCCCGGGGGCCCGATGTCGTTCCCGAAGGAGATCGGCGCCGTCTCGACGTCACCGGCCTGGTCGATGAATTCGATGGCGCACGTCACACCGGCGGCCAGCTGAGCGGGAGTGGGCGGGCACGGGTAGGCGGGGGCGTCCTTGCCCGGGTCGTTCCCGGCGCTGTCGGCCACCGGGCAGATGGTGACGGTGTCACCCGTCGCGCCGCACGGCGGTCCCAACGTGCCCGCAGAGACGGTGAACGTCGTCGTGAACCCACCCGTCGACGACGTCGTCACCACGACGTTCTGCCCGGACGACGGCCCCTGGCAGCCGACGTCGACGGCCCGGTTCACCGGCGAGGGAAGGGTGACCGTCGGCTGGCCGGGCGCCGTGTTGCACTCCAACAGGTTGCCGGGCGAATTCGGGGTGAGCCCGCTCCCCACCACGTTCACGGTCTGGCCGTTCACCAGGCCGGTCGAGGGGCTGACGATGAGGACGGGACCCGAGGTGGCGATGACCGGCGAGATGGGCGATCCCTGGGGGCGGAAGCCGGTGATGCCGGAGGGCAGGGTGTTGTCGGGGTACGCCTGGCACGTGAGGTTCAGGTTGGCGCCCGACACCGTGAGCGTCAGGTTGATGCTCCCGCTCTGGGTGACGATCACCGTGTTGCCGCTGGCCGTGAACGGCCCGAGGCTCAAGGGCGCCGACGGCACGTTCAACGTGGTGCCGGACTGCGGGACCGGCGACGGGATGGGGAGGTCGAAAGCCATCGAACCGGTCGACTTCGACGACGGCGTGGCCCCCGACACACCGATGGTCGCGGTGGCGTTGCCCGTGATGTCGGTGTTGCCCAGCGCGGCGGCGGCAGAGATGATCGCCGCCGGCAAATTGAGCGCGTTCTGATAGCCCGTCACGTCGAACTCCTGCCCCGCCGACAGATTCGAGGGGATCGACGCCGAGGTGACGACGTTGTTGAGGACGATGTTGCCCACCGGGGTGCCGGGGCAGTACAGCTCGTAGGCGCCGGGCGGGCCTGGCGGCGGCGGCACGATGGTGGCGGTGCCCGTGGCCACGATGGGACTGGTGAAGGTGTAGGGCTGGTTGGTCGACAACCCGGTGGGCACGCTGTCGTTGGTGAGGGTGTCGCAGAACAGCCCGAACTCGGTGTTCCACGCGTTGACGTCGAGATTGGCCTGACCCGCGGTGACGGTGATGGGGCCGCCGGCGGCGATGAAGGTCTGGGTCGAGTCGGGGACGGCAGTGGCGGTGAACTGCACGCCTGATGCGGGAACCGGCGAGGGCAGGGTGGCGTCGAAGGTCATGTCGACGTACCCCTCGACGCCATACCCCGGGTAGCCGATGGGCGGGTAGTAGACCCCGGTCGACGATCCGCCGCCCGACGACGCCGGGATGGTGGTCGCCGGGATGGTGGTGGCGATCGTGGACGCAGTCACGGACGTCGACGTGGTCGTGGTCGTCGGGCCGACCACCACGACGCCGCCACCGCCCGAACCCCCCGAGCCGTACGGGTAATAGGGGAACTCGGCGCCACCGACGTTCAGGTACAGCGACAGGTCACCGCTCAGCGAGGTGAGTCCCAGGTTCTCGAGCTGCTGGGCCATGGCCTGGGGAATGGAGAACTGCGTCTGCACGCCACTCACCTGGAACGAGTCGCCTTCCTTCAAGGTGGTGGGCGAGATCGATCCGGTCGTGACCACGTCGTTGATGGCGATGTCACCGACGGGGGTTTGCGGGCAGTAGAGCTCGTAAGGAGCGCCCTGCGGCGTGGTCCCCGGTGGGCCACCTCCCACCGTGGTCGTGGTGGTGGTCGGAGGCGGCGTGCCCGGCGCGTTGTCCACGGCCACGATGGGCCGGATGGGTGTGCCCGGTGGCGGGACGACGGTGGACCCCGACGAGGCGATGGAGTCGTTGGGGTACGCCGTGCACGACATGCGGAAGGCCTTGCCCGAGAGCTTGGCCACCACCAGGATCGACTGGTCCTGGGCGATGGTGATGGGGCCACTCGCGGCGGTGAAGGGACCCACCGACATGGGCGTGGCGGGCAGGTCGACGTTCACCCCTGATGCCGGCACCGGATCGGGGATGGCCACATCGAAGGGGAGATTCCCCGTCGGCATCTGGGGCGGGGTGGCGCCATAGGCGTCCAGAGAACTGGTGGCGAGGCCCACGAAGCTGTTGTTGGCCAGGCCGACGGCCGAGCTCACCGGCCCGGCCGGAACCGGGATCTTCACCTGGTACCCGCTGACCTGGAATTGGCTGCCGGCCGGCGGCGACGACGGTGAGACGGTGGCCGATGTCGTCACGTCGTTGAAGTCGAGGTCCCCGACCGGAGTGCCGGGGCAGTAGAGCTCGTAGGGACCGGTGATGCCGCCGGTCGACGGCGGCGGGGGCGGGGTCCCGGCATAGGCGATGACCGGTGACACGGGCAGGCCGGGCGGCAACTGGCTGGTGCCGCCGCTCGGAACGACGTTGTTGGTGTAAGGCGAGCAGGCAAAAGGCGCGAACGCGATGCCCGGCTGTCCCACCGGACCCGGCGGCTGTCCGGGGTAGTTGATGTTGGTGATGGTGAGGGTGATGGCCGATGCCAGCGACACGGCGACGTTCGGGCTGGTGGCGGTGAAGGGGCCGAGGCTGCCCGGCGTCGACGGCACGTCCAACTGCAGGCCACCGGAGGCAACCGGGGAAGGAAAGGTCAGACTGAACGGCAGTGCGCCCGTCGACATGGTCGACGGCGTTGCGCCGACAGCGGACACCGTCGCTGTCGCCGTGCCCGTGAGAGCCAAGCCGCCGATGGGCGGGAATTCCTTCAACACACTCGGCGGGAACGTCGCCTGCGCCTGGAAGTTCTGCACCGTGAATTGCTGGCCCACGCTCGGCGCGGCCGGGGAAAGCGACCCGGTGATCACCACGTCGTTGATGGCGACGCTCCCGAGGGGCGTGTTGGCGCAGTAGAGCTCGAACGGGGCGGTGTCGGCCGACGCCTGGCCGGCTTCGATGGCCGCGCCAATGAGCATCGCGGTGCCGGAGAAGGTAATCACCGCGCCAAGGACGGCCGTGAGGGCGCGCCGCGCCCGCGAGGGTCGTGTTGTCACGCCGACGGCAGCCGGCACCATGCCCGGATCAGAGCACCGATCAGCGGTGGACGACGTCGTCAGGATTGACGATGTTTTCCTGTTGCACGGACGTGTACCGCCAGGTCAGGGCGCTCCGCGCACGGCGCGCCACCGACGGCGGCGATTGGCTCAACCAGCGATCAGAGCCTGGTGTTGGTCAGGGAGAAGACAGCCGCTCCTGGCACCCCTGGAGCGGTGGCGACGACGGAGTAGGACCCCGCCTTGCCATTGGCCTTGAACGCCGGGGCGATGGCCGAGCCTCCGCTGTTGGTGGCGACCGTGGCGTAGCTGGAGAAGGTCCCTGTCGCTCCCGTCGTCGGGGCGGTGAAGGTGACAGGAACCCCAGGGACGCCGATGCCGGCTGCATTCGTCACCCCGGCGATGAGCGGGTAGGAGATGTACTTCCCGACCTTCACGCCCTGGACCGCTCCCCATATGGCGGTGATGTGGACCGGGCCATAGGGATTGGAAGTCGAACCCCACGACGGTGCGTCCGCGTTGTCACCCGAGTACGACGCCAGCACCGTGCCGGCCGGGCCCAGCGCGCCGCTGCACGACGCGGTGCCGTTCGACACGGAAGCCACGCACAACTGCTCGGGCCCCGACGAGAACGTGATCGTCCCACCAAGGGCGCCGCTTCCACCGGACACCGACGCGGAGTAGGCCACGGTCTGCGACGACACCAAGGAGACCGACGCAGTCGTGGTGGTCGGCTGCAGGGCGGGGTCTTCCTCGAGCACACCTTCACGACCCGAGGCGCCGATGTAGGTGCCGGCCGTGACACAGGCGCCGATGGCCGGGCACGTAAGCGGAGAGAACGTAGGCGCTGGGTTGGCGGCAGCGTCGGCCGGCAGTGGCGCCGGCGCCGCTGTCCACGACGAGCCGGCCAGGCTGAGCATCTCGCCGGTGACCGAGCTGGCCGCGGCGCTCGGGCCGCCCGAGACACTGACCAGGCCGTCGGCCACGCAGGTGAAGTCGGCCGGGCAGTTGACGTCGTGCAGGTCGATCGAGGCCGATGGGCTCGTCCCGGCCGGGGCGGGAGCGAGCGACCCCGACCATGACCCCGACGACAGCGTTTCCACCAGTCCCTGGTCGGCGCCGGTGGCATTCACCGAGCCGACGGCGACGCAGAACGATGCATCGGCACACGAAACGGCCGTGAGCTGGAGGTCGAACGTGGACAGGCCGCTCGGTACCGGCGCGTAGGTGGCCGACCACGAACCCGAGGACAAGGTGTCGAGGAAGCCCCAGTAGGTCCCGTCGAAGGCGGTGCCAGCCACGACGCAGGCTCCGGTCGACGAGCACGTGACCGGCAGGTGGTTGCCGAAGACCGACGCCACCGGCGAGGCACCGGCCGGTAGCGCCAAGGTGCTCTCGGTCCACGTGCCCATGGCCAGCGTCTCGATCATGCCGACTTCGACCGGGCCATTGGGGTATTCAGCCGTACCCACGCACTGGCTCACCGCCGGGCACGACAAGGCCAGGAATTGCGATCCGGGTATGCCCGCGGGCAGGGGCACCGCGCCGGGCCACCAGTTGGCCCAGCCATAGGTCTCGGAAAAGGCTTGTTCCTGACCGAACACCGGGGTGTAGACGCCGACGGCCATGCACCAGGTGCCGACGGGGCAGCTGACCGCGCTCAGGCTGGTCCAATCGGCCCACCCGGCCGAGATGGCGCCGGCCGGGAGCGGGGCCTCGATCGGGGTCCACACGTCAGCCGACAGCTGTTCGATCAACCCTTGCGTCGCTCCGGTCGAGTCGAGGTAGCGGCCCACGGCCATGCACAGACCCACCTGGGCACAGTCGACCGAGGTGAGCATGGCTTGCGGATCGGTAGGAGACGCGTTGGCGGGGAGCGGTGCCTCCATGGCCGTCGACGTGCTGCCCGTCTGCGACACGATCAACCCGGCCGTGTAGGGCACGCCGGCCATGACGGCTGGGTAATTGCCGACGGCGATGCACCAACCGTCGACCGGGCACACGTCGGACACCAGGGTCATCCCCTGGCCGGGGGCGGCATCGGCCGGCAGAGGGGAGCTCACCGCCGTCCAGGTGACGGCGCCGGCGGGGGCGCTCGTCGTTCCTATGACCACGGCGCTGCTCAGTCCCAAGGTTGCGACGGCGGGTACCAGCCATCTCCGAAGCGTTCCGCGTTGCACTGGCGCCCCCCTCGACTTCCGTCACCTGCCCCGTCGCTTCTCAGTGAACAGAGCACTTGCCTGGTGTGGTGTGGTCAGACCGTTATGCGAGCATGCCAGCTGACGCAATCGTCAACGATGACTAAGCGCGTGAGAACGCCGCCGTTCCGCACGAAAGGTGTTCGGTTGCCGACGCAATGCGGCGACGAGCCGACTGTCAACCCCTACTGACGGGGCGAGTCACCCCCCGATGAACTCGCCCTGCCGGCAGCCAGCCGCCAGCCGCTCTGAAGCAGAAGGTACGGCATAGGCAATTGGAAAGGCAGGGGCCTAGGTCCTCATTGTTCTCGTCACACGAAGGTAGGTTCGCTTGGCGATGAGCGACGCGACGACCGCCGAACAGCGCCTGGCCGAGCTCGGTATCGAGCTTCCTCCGGTGCCCCCGCCGGTGGCGAACTTCATCCGGGCCCGGCAGGTGGGGAACCTGCTGTTCCTCTCCGGGCACGGGCCTCAGCACGCGGACGGGCATCGGGACCAGGGCAAGGTCGGAAGCGACCTCACCGTGGAGCAGGCCAAAGCCTCGGCCCGGCTCACCGGGCTCAACCTGCTGGCCACGGCGCGCGCCTATCTGGGCAGTCTCGACCGCGTCCAATGCGTGGTGAAGGTGCTCGGCATGGTGCACTCGGCGCCCGGTTTCGGCCGCCAGCCCGAGGTGATCGACGGCTTCTCCGATCTCATGGTGGAGGTGTTCGGCGAGGCCGGACGGCACGCCCGGTCGGCGGTGGGCATGGCCGAGCTGCCTTTCGGCATCCCTGTCGAGATCGAGATGATCCTCCAAGTCGAGGCCTGACGCCGCGGCGCCGCCATGGCCGGCTGCCCCGCCCGGTCAGCCGGGCGCCGGCTGGTCAGCCCGGGGCGCGCTGCAGGCTGTCGAGGAGGAGGTCGACCGTCCGACCCGCTTCGGCCCGGGCGGTGGCGGGGTCGGGAGCGGTGGCCACGTACTGGGCGCCGGCCATGACCGACGCCAACAGCATGCGGGTCAACGGCTCCACCGGTGCCGTATCGAGACGTCCGCGTTCCATGGCGTGCTGCACCGTCTCGCGTACGAGGCCCAGTGCGTAGCGATCGGTGATCTCCTGGCGGACGTCGTTGGGCAGCACGGCGGGGCCGTCGATGGCACAGATGCGCTGGACGTCAGGCTCGAGCACCTTGTCGAGGTACGCGTGGCACCCGGCGCGCAGGTGCTCGACCGGATCGTCTCCGGCCGACATGCCCGCCACCGCGGTGGCTTCCACCACTTCGTGCTCCACCGTCTCGTACACGGCCACGAACAGAGTGAGCTTGTCGCCGAAGTGGTGCTGCAGGGCGCCCCGGGTGACACCGGCGGCAGCCACGATCTCCTCGCGGCCGCACTGGGCGTACCCCTTCTCGGCGAACAGCTTGCGGGCCGCGGCGATCAGGGCGGCCCGTGTCGCTTCGGACCGCTCGGCCTGGGTGCGCCGCGGGGGCGCCCCCGAGATCTTGGGTTGACCATGCATGCTGCTTGCATGCAAGATACCACTCGATACATGCCGCGCGCACGTGATTGCGCCTTCCCCGGAGGAGATCCATGACCCTGCCCCGCGATGTGGTCGTCCCCAGCGTGCAGGCGGAGTACCGCTCGTTCGAAGCCCTGCTCCGCACCCTGTCCGTCGACGAGTGGGAGAGGCCGACCCGTTGCGCCGGGTGGCGCACCGCCGACGTCGCCGCCCACGTGGTGGGGCAGCTCACCGACGTGGTGAACCTGCGCCTCGACGGCCTCGGCACACCCGAGGTGACCGAGCGCCAGGTCGCCGAGCACCGGGGGCGGACCGCGGCGGAGCTGGCCGACGAGCTGGACGGGTCGACCAAGGTGGCGGGCGACCTGCTGGCCGCGTTCGACGACACG
>DATGGF010000189.1:0-11047 GCA_035308625.1 Acidimicrobiales bacterium
CGCCGTCGAAGAGCACGGTGGCGGCGGCGATCGTCCCCGGACCGGTCGGGTGATCGTCGACGGCGAGCGGTGGCTCGAGCGCCGACGCCTCGGCCGTGACGTCCTGGCCCGAGAACGACCTCTCCGGAGGACCGGTCGCCAAGATGGTGAACCCCTGCTTGGTGTACAGGCCGCTCACACAACTGACCAAGGCGGTCGAGCCTCTCTGCTCGAGAAGCAATTCCGCCGCCCGGCACAACGCTTGGAGGACGTAGTTGTTGAACGGTCCGCCGGCAAACGACATGCCCCCGGTGACGGAGAGGTCATGCCCGGCCGGGATACGCAGACCATCGGCCGCCACCTTCACCGCCACCGGAAAGCAGCTGTAGAGGTCCACGAGATCGATCTCCGACGGGTCGACCCCGGATGCCTGCACACAGGCCCGGGACATGGCCCGCATCGCCTCGGGTTGCGTCAGGTTCTTCCGGGCAGTCACCGGGACCATGTGGTTCGACTCGACGCCGACCACCGGGAAGAGCCACCGCTCGCGCGCGATGCCCCACCGCTCGGCCGTGGCGGCCGAACAGAAGAGCAGCGCGGCGCCTTGATCGACCGTCCAGTTGCTCACCATGCGCTTCGTGTAAGGGAAGGCCAAGAAGGGATTGTCCGGCGAGGGGGACGACAGGTACTCGGCGCTGTAGACCTCGCGCCGAGCCGCGTGCGGATTGGCGGCGGCAATCTCCGAGAAGCGGGCGTACAGCGCGCCCAGCTCCTTCCGGTTGTCGTCGACCGATTGGCCCGCCCGGTAGCGCCGTTCGCTCTCGATCAAGGCGTAATAGGCGGCGGCACCACGCATCCCGGCCTCGACCTCGCACCTGAGCACCAGCTCAGCCTCCGGAACGAGCACTTCGTCGGGACGCACGTCGGACCCCTGGTGGGTGACCTGGGCCTCGTCGCCGGCGGCCCGCGCCCGGACCTCTCGGTAGCGGGCCTCGCCGCCCACCACCAGGGCGAGCGTCACCCGCCCCGACTGCACCAAGGAGGAGGCCCGGGAGATGAGGGTCTGCTGCATGACGCCGACCTTGGCCAGGACCGTGCGGGCCCGGGTGGCGCCGATGGCGTCGGCCACCAGCCGCCCCGGATCGGGGTAGGGCGTCAGCCCCTGGGTGGCGCCGACCCAGTCCACCTGGGGAAGGACCGAGTCGACCAGCGGTGGCGGCAACGACGTCCGCGCGGCCTGGACCATGAGGCCGGCGGCGTCGAGTGGCCCTACCTGCTGGGCCTCGCGCTGCTCGGCGGTGCCGAAGCCCACGAGGACCGGCGTGCTCGGATCGAGTGCCACGATCGAGGTCTCGTCGGTTGTGCGCGGCCGTGGGCTACTCGAAGAGCAGGCCGTAGTTGGCGCCGGCCCGCAGGTGATGCCCGCCGTCGACCGGCAGGTTCACGCCCGTGATCCACGAGGACTCAGGACCGGCCAGAAAGCGCACCACCTCGGCGATGTCCTCCACAGTGCCGAGGCGCTCGATGGGCATCCCGGCCAGGTAGTCGTCGAGCAGGGCCCCGCCCGCAGTGATGAAGGCCATGAGCTCGTCGTCCACGATGCCCGGCTGAATGCTGTTGACCCTGATGCCGTCGACCCCGAGCTCCTCCGCCGCGCTGCGCGTCAGTTGGTCGATCCCGGCTTTGGCGGCACCGTAGGCCCAGAGGTACCGGTGCGGAAAGGCTCCTGCACCCGAGGACATGGTGATGATCGACCCGCCCCCGGCGGCGCGCATGGCCGGCACGGCCGCCTTGATCGTCAGCATGGTGCCGATGAGATTCACCTCGACAGTGGCACGGATGGCGTCGGCGTCGGCGTCGGCCAAGGGCCCCATGTGCATAGAGCCCCCGGCATTGGCGAACAGGATGTCGAGGCCTCCGGTGGGTTCGGCAGCGAAAGCGGCGGCGGCCGTGATCTGCTCCTCGACGGTGACATCAGCCACCACGTACCGGATCGACCCTCCCCCACCCGTCGAGGACCCGATGCGCTGCGCCGCCTCAGCAAGTTTGCCCTCGGTGCGCCCGCAGATCGTGACGTAGGCACCGTCGGCGGCCAGGCGGGCCGCCGAAGCGAACCCGATGCCGCTTCCGCCACCGGTCACCAGGGCGGTCCGGCCGGCGATCGACGAGATGGTCATCCACCTTCCTCCACGGTTGTCCCGGGGTCGTCCCACTCATTCGCGCGTCGACAGGCCGGGCACGCTCTCCGGCTGACGGGTTAGCGTCGACATCGTGAAGTTCTCCGTAACCTATCCGCTCGTTGCGCACCCTTACAGTCCTGAACTGCTGACGCGAAAGGCACTCAAGCAGTTCTGCCAGACGGCAGAGCGCGCCGGCTTCGACGGCATCGGGTTCACCGACCACCCCGCGCCCACGGCCAAGTGGTTGTATGCGGGCGGTCACGACGCTCTCGATCCCTTCGTGACACTGTCCTTCTGCGCTGCGGTAACCGAGAACGTCCGCTTGATACCCAACATCGTCGTCCTCCCCTATCGCCACCCCTTGATCGTGGCCAAGATGGTGGCGACGCTGGACATGCTCTCGGAGGGGCGCTTCACCCTCGCTGTTGCCACCGGGTATCTCCGCGGGGAGTACAAGGCACTCGGCGTCGAATTCGAACAGCGCAACGCCCTCTTTGACCAGGCGGTCGAGGTAATTCGAGGGGTCTGGACATCGGATGACTTCACGTACGAGGGCCCGGGGATCGCCGCCGTGGGCCTCGCCGCCAATCCCAAGCCCGTTCCTCCGCCACCGCTGTGGATCGGTGGGAACAGCCGGCAGTCCCGGCGTCGAGTAGCCCGCTACGGGGACGGCTGGACTCCGTTCCCAGCTCCTCGAGGTGTGTCGCAAACGACCAAGACCCCACCGCTCGAGACCGTCGAACAATTGGCGACGATGCTCGACGAGTTGTGGCAATTCGTCGAGGACGCCGGCCGTGATCGTGCAGAGATCGATGTCTCCTTCGGCACGCCCGAAGGCGGCTCGGTGGGAAGCAGCACCTTTCGCGCCGATGCGCACCGACAAGGGCTCGAGGAGCTGGCGCGCCTCGGCGTCACCTGGGCCCATACCGGCGTGCCCGGCGACTCGTTGGGTCATGCCCTGGAAGCCTTGGAGCAATACGGCGAGACCGTCATCTCCCCACAACGAGGAGGCCATTCGTGACAACTTCGACTGCGAATTGGCTCGACGTGGACGGCGAGCGGATCTATTTCGAGTCGATCGGAGAAGGGGATCCGGTCGTGCTCTGCCATGGCCTCGGAGGTAACCATGCCGCCTGGTGGCGCGTGGTCCCCGGGCTCATCGGGCACCACCGAGTGATCACCTGGGATCAGCGTGGTTTCGGTAATTCCACACGCCGAACCGGCCGGTACGGTCCCGAGGTAGCGGTTGGCGACTTGGGGGCCCTGCTCGACCACCTGGGTCTGAGCACGGTGCAGCTGATCGGGCAATCCATGGGCGGTTGGGTGGCGATGGGGTACGCGCTGCGTTATCCCGAACGCCTACGTTCACTGGTGCTCACCGATACTCTCGCTGGAGTCTTCACCGACGAGATCTTCGCGGAAGTGAGCCGGACGTCGTCCGACGTTCTCGCCCGCGCCATGGCCGGCGGAGTAGACGATCATCCGGCGCTGGGACAGCGGTTCTGCGCCGAACACCCTGACCTGGCTTTCCTCTACCGGGAGATCTCCAGCATGGGTGATAAGCCTGACGAGAAAGAGGTCTTCGGGATGCTCGGGGGGATGCGCGCCCCGCTTGACGCCGTGGATGCGATGGCTCTTCCAGTGCTGTTTGTCGTCGGTGAGGACGACCAACTGTGTCCCCCTGATGCCATGCGTCACATTGCCGGGCGCATACCTGGCGCCACTCTCAAAGTGCTCGCCGGCGCGGGGCACTCCCCCTACTTCGAGGTTCCGGAACTTTGGCTGGAAGCGGTGGGCCCATTCCTTGGCGCCCACGCCGCTGTGCACCAAGGCGGAGCTGAGCCAACCATGGAGGGCCAGGGTTTCGATCCGCCGGCGTGAGCCCCGCTAGTCGATGGGAAGCCGCCGCATCAGCTCTGCGTTCCGCTTCTCGAACTCGTCGAAGCTGATCTCGGCACGATCGAACCGCTGGTGGAGCTCGGCGATCATCTGGAGCACCGTGGCCTGCGTCTCGGCCACATCGCCCTCGGGCTGGGCCGAGGCCTCAGCAGCCTCCTCCTCGTCACGGGCCAAGCGGCGCTCACGCTTCGCCTTCGCCTTCTCCTGCTTGTCCCGCTCTCGCTGGAGCTTCCCGAAGGTGGTCCGCTGTGCGCTCATCTGAAATTTCCACTCGTTCGCCCGGGGGTCGGAAGGATTCTCGCACGATCCTGGCCCCCTCTTCGTTCACCCTGCTGACGGCGCTGGACCGCAACTGGGCCGATCCGAGGGCCGTCAGCCTGTGAAGTAGCCTTCCCCAAGCCCGCCACGAACCGAGGGCGGGGCCCAGAGAGGCGAAAATGGACCCCACCTTGACCCGCTCCGATGACGAGAAAATCAACTGGGCCTCGTCACTTCCCTTTCTCTTGTTCCACCTCGTCCCGCTCTTTGCCATCCTCACGGGCGTTACGTGGAAAGCCATGGCGATCTTCGTCACGCTCTACTCGGTTCGGATGTTTGCCATCACCGCCGGCTACCACAGGTATTTCGCCCACCGCAGCTACCGGGTAAGTCGTCCCGTGCAATTCCTTTTCGGACTTGTTGGCATCACCGCGGCGCAAAAGGGCCCCTTGTGGTGGGCCGCCCACCATCGTGCCCATCACCGAAACTCCGATACGGAGCAGGACGTCCATTCTCCCCAAAAGGGGTTTTGGTGGAGCCACGTCGGGTGGATCCTCTGCAACCGATACAAGAACGCTGATCTTGACTTCGTCCGGGACCTCACCGCCTACCCAGAGCTCGGATTCCTTGAGCGCTACAACTGGGTAGGACCGTGGCTCCTTGCCGTCATTGCCTTGCTGATAGGCGGATGGAGCGGGCTCGTCTTCGGATTCTTCGGATCCACAGTCTTGTTGTGGCACGCCACCTTCACCATCAACTCGCTCAGCCACACTTTCGGGACTCGCCGATATGCAACTTCTGACACGAGCCGCAACAATGCCTTGCTTGCCTTGCTCACCATGGGTGAGGGATGGCACAACAACCACCACCATTACCAATCGTCCGCCCGGCAGGGGTTCTATTGGTGGGAAATCGACATGTCGTGGTACGCCCTCAGGGGATTGTCGGCAGTCCGCTTGGTTCGGGGGCTGCGTCAGCCACCAGCGGCAGCCATGGCCCACAATCGACTGCACGACGGCGCTTTCGATCTCGGGATGTTCCGAGCAGCATGGCGCCGCGCTGGCGCTGCGGTGGCCAACTCGCGGGCATCGCTCGGACCGCCGGTCACCGCCGCGGCCAACATCGTCGGGTCCCGCCAGGCCGCCTTGGAGGCTTCCATTCATGCCAAGCGACTCGCTCTTGAGGAAGCCGTCGCAGCCTCGTTGCATGCTGCTGAAGACCTCACCCACGCCGCCAAGGTGGCCGGTCGACCCGCCCGCGCCTTTTGAGGCAGATGCCGCGCGATGCGGGGGGCACGCCAAGGGATCGATGACGAGGGCCAAAGGTCCGGACGCATACCCTTCGCATTCCGTATCGGGATAACCGGCCACCGGGAACTCTCCCCGGCCCAGGTCGCACAGGTCAGGCGCCGGATCCCCGATGTCCTTGACTACGTCGCAGGGTTGGTGAATCCGTCGATCGAGACGGCTGTCATCATCACCGCCATTTCCGCCCTGGCTGAAGGATCCGATCGTGTCGTGGCCGAGGAGATCCTGCACACGCCCCACGGCCGACTCGAGGTCGTCTTGCCGATGCCAATCGACGAGTACGTCCGAAAGTTCTCAGGCCAAGAGTCGGCCGACGAATTTCGGAATCTCCTAAGACAAGCACGATCGGTGATTTCGGGCCCACGATTCGACACAGTCGTCGATGTCGAGGAGCGCGAGGACGTGCAATACGAGTGGGCTGGACGCGAAGTGGCGAGACGTTGCGACATGCTCCTAGCCGTTTGGGACGGTAAGGCGACCCGAGGCCGGGGGGGAACAGCGGAAATCGTTCGGTATTCGCTCGAGTCTGCTATTCCGGTTCTGTATATCCCCCTCGACAGCGGTGAGATCATCACCGACGAGGGGCGAGGGCATCTGGCGTCCGCATTCTTCGCCCAATCGGGGTTCGACCGGAACGCGATCGAGACCGCTCGAGGAGCACGCGAGATCCCATTGGACCGTACGCTCCGCTCTTACGCTCGGCTCGATCGCTACAACAAGCATCGACGCCTGCGCTTTGAGTCAGATCACTCGGCCGTAGCCCACACCACCCGAGAGCGGGGGGTCCCCAAGACCAGGACATCCGAAGGCAGCCCCGACGGGTCGGACTTGGGCACGGTGACGGGATGGATCGGACCCTTCTACAACTGGGCGGACCGCCGAGCGCTTTTCTTTCACAGGTGGTATGCAGCCGGCGTCTTGTTCATTTACGGCGTAGCGGCGCTGGCAGTTCTGTCGGCCTCGATCGGCTGGATCACTCACAGCGATTCCGCCTTCGTCGCCGAGCTGGTGTTGCTGACGCTGGTCCTCGGCGCGACGGTCCTCGGTCGCCTGCTTCACCTCCACGATCACTGGATCAATAGCCGATCCCTCGCCGAGCGGCTGCGGTCAGCCGTCTACCTGACCGCAGCCGGCCTTGGAGGGGCACGCGACGACGAGAACGGCACAGGCGATACCCATCGATCCGAGGATTGGATGAGTCGGGCCTTCGAGTTCGTATGGGACTTCCGACCTTTGGTCGAGGTCTCTGACCTGGCGAATCTTCGAACGTTCCTGGCGGAGCGCTGGGTCGAACCGCAACGCAGGTTCTTTCAGGACCAAGCCAAGCGCTACAGCTCTAGAGAACGACGGCTGCTGTTCGCATCGATTGGGCTCTTCACCGCCACCTTCGTGGTCGCGCTCCTTCATGTTCTCGACGGCTCCTCGCGCGGATCAGGGTCGTCCCACGGGACGTTCGCCGAGACGACCTCGATCCTGGCCGTGAGCCTGCCGGCGTTCGGATCTGCCATGGCGGCAATCGCTGCCCATCTGCAATTCCACCGTCACGCCTCTGTCTATGCGGACATGGTCCGCCAGTTGGGGAATCTCAACGGAGACCTGCAACAGGCCACGTCATGGCACTCCGTACGCAGAGCGGCCGTCCAGATCGACCAGGTGATAAATAGTGAACAGCGGGACTGGGTGGGGGCCATGAGGTTTTATGACCTCGACCTCACGTAGGCCAGTGCCTCTATGATCGAGAACCACGCCTGAGGTAGCGGCCCTAAGCGGTGTCGTCCGGCTGACCGGTTTCGGCTTCCGTAGTGGCTCTTTGGGCGACGTGCACAAGGTGACGGGGGGATCCGAAGGATGCGGATCTTTATCATCTATCGACGCTCGGACTCTTCCGGTCATGCCGGGCGCCTCTCTGACTCATTGATTGCCCACTTCGGATCTGGCTCGGTGTTCATGGACATCGACAACATCCGGATCGGTGAGGATTTCACCGCAGTGGCACACGATGCCCTGTCGACCTGTGACGCCGCGCTGGCGATCATCGGCCCCGATTGGGCCACGGTCACCGACAAGCAGGGCCGCCGGCGTATCGACGATCCAGGAGATCACGTCCGGGTCGAGCTCGCGGACGCGTTGGCCCGGGACATCCGAGTCGTACCCGTTCTGGTCCATGGTGCGGAGATGCCTGGCGTCAGAGATCTTCCGCCTGAACTCAGTGCCTTCGCTTACCGGAACGCGTTCGACTTGTCGGACCTGAGGTGGCGCTCAGACGTCGGCAACCTCTGTGAAGCTCTGTCGATTTCTCTGGCCTCCCAAAGCCTCGAGGTGCTGCCGAACGATCCGGCGCTCGTTGATGCCACCGTTTCGGATTCGCGGGCTGTCGAGGCAGCTGCACACGGCCATTGGGCCCGGCGCCGGGTGGCGTATCTCAGCTCCGGGGTTCTCGCTCTGTTGGGCACCGCACTCGCCCTGGTTCTTGTCACCACGTCAACGTCATCTCCCCCGGAGGCGGTCAGGATCGTCCACGTGTCGACGGCGACGGGTGATGGCACGCTAACCGCATCACTCCCGTCGACGGCTGACGCCGATCGGTTCTTGGCCGTGGTGGCGACGTACTACCAGGACTCCATAGTCCTTTCTGAGTCGGGAGTCGGTTGGAAGCACGTGAGCACCTTTGCCTCACCTGACTCCGGAACGGGTTCTGGGCAGCGCATCGAGGTTTGGACCGCAACGCCTCCGGTGTCGGTGTTTTCGCCGGTTGTCATCTCTTCCACGAGTGGTCCCCAGTGGGCGCAATCCTTGACGATCTATGCACTTTCCAGTGCAGGTGGCGTCGATGTTGCCGGGAGTGCGTGCTTCGCTCCTGTCGGCTGTATAGCTACGAGCCCGGCACCGATGCTCACGGTCATTCCACAGCACACTGGGTCCATCATCGTAGGAGTCGGATACGACGTCGACAACAAGTTCGCCCGCGCTCCGGGGACCGGTCAAACCTTGGACGAGCAAGGATTCGACCAGCAGCAGTACGCGACGATGTGGACACAGCATGCTGATCGTCCGGCAGTGACCAACAAGCCCGTGACTCTCAGCGACTCATCGGCAGGATCGGGAACGTCGTTCGATCGGTGGGCTCTGTTGGCTGTCGAGGTGGCTCCAGGGGACCCTTCAACGAACTAAAGCGACCTTCAACGAAATTGGGACGACACGAAAGGCGCCGCAATGACCGACGAGGCTCTTAGCTCCGTAGCTCAGAACCAACCATGGGAACCAGGCGAGCCGACGCCGAGGGCTCAGTCAGCAAATCTCGTCCGGATCGTCAGTGTCTTCTACGCCCTAGTGCTCGGTCAAGCGCTGATCTCACGGTACAACGCGCTGCTTCACCCCGACCACAACTCGTATTGGGTGGCGGGGCTCGTGCTCATCTTTGTGTTCGTAGGGGCTGCTTGGGAATACTTTCGCCTCTCAAACAATGTCGAGCGCTTCCCCTACGACGTCACGTGGTTCAGCGGGAGGCAGAACCATACCGGTTGGCAAGAGATCAGATTCGGCTTGGATCTGCTGACCGCGGCTGGCTATGCAGTCCTTCTGATCGAATCGTTTCCCTTAAAGGACAGCCCGCACCAGAGCATCTCGTCGGTGTTCGCCACAATGCTCGTCATCAACGCCCTGAGCTACCTCTCCTTCCGCGCGGCCACCCACAAGTGGGACATTCACAAAAGGGGGTCCTTTGCCCGATGGACGACCGACCTGCTGTGGTGGCCTTTGGTGTTCTGGGGCGTCTACTGGGGACTGGATGACTCCTCGGCAGCCTTCCGATCTCATCGCGCCGGCTGGAACGAGATCCTTCTCCTCGCCTCGGTGATCGTTCTTTTCGTATGGGAGCTGCTCGAGCGGAAGGCGATCAAGGGTCGGATCGAGGCCGCCCCATCGGCATCACCCGCGGTCATTGAGGTCGCCTCGGCCCTAACTGCTCTCGAGGAGAACCTGAGCCGCTTGCGCCAGGCACTCCTCGAACCCCGTGAGGTCTGAGAACTCGCGGCCCCTGGCGGGAGTGTGGCGGACCACTGATCCTCCCGAGTTTCGGACTATCGACTCACACATGAGGTTGTCGAAGAACCCGAAGTCTTCAACGTCCAAGTCCCCCGCAACATTGGCTGCTTCGACTCTGACCTTGTAATCCTCCTGCGCGTTGGTGTAGCCGAAGACGGGTTTTCCACTGGCCCACATGAAGCCCAACTCCACGGCCGTACCGACGTCCATGCTCACACCCCGGAAGGGCGAGAGGTTGGCGACTGCGAGCTGGCACGCTCTCATCATCTTCACGCAGATGTCGAATGTGGCCAACGCGAACTCTGCTGGAACCGAGAGCGGAGGGGGGATCTCGTCAAGCGGGAAGACTCCGTTGAAGCCGTGCTGTTCGCACAGCTCCTTCTTCCGGGCTCCGATCTCAACCGCATTGGGCAAGAACACATCCGGGCCAGCCAGGTAGACCTTGGGTCGAGGCACCGCGCACTTACACCTTTCCGTCCGGGGCCAACCAGAAGATCAGGTCGGGAATCTCCGCGTCCGCGGGGACGCCGACGCTACTTGCCTCCTCCGTGACCGCGGCGTACCAAACCGCTCACCACGGATCGGGGCAGCTGGCTCCCGGACGCCAAACAACCGGCTGACCTGGCACTCTCCGCGAGTTCAGGGGCCTCGCAACCCCAACCTCCTGATCGAACGTCAGATGCTCGGCCGGTCGCCAAATCCTCAGGAGCCCACGAACTGGCTCATCACGTGTTTGGCGAAGATCTCGATCTGCTCGTCTCCGGCGCCCGGCCAGCCACACACGAGATACCCGTAACCAGACTCTTGCCATTTGGTGGCGTGTTTGCGCGCAGTGGCGAGATCATCGAGGGACAGAGATCCGGCCCGCATGATGGCTTTGGGATCCCGGCCGGCATCAGCGGCGAGTTGGTCGATGCGCCGATTGGCTTCCTGAAGTGAATTCGGGCTCCCAAAGCAGTGCCAGACATCGGCGTACTTGGCCACCAACGGAAGCGTCCGCCGCGGGCCTGAGCCGCCGATCCAGATGGGGGGATGCGGGCGCTGCACGGGTAACGGGCGCATTTGGGCCTGGTCCAGCGAGACCTTGCGACCCTTGTACGACACGACCTTTCCTGAGTAGAGGCGCTTCAGGATCTCCAATGCGTCCTCGAGCAGGTCGAACCGCTCACCGGCAGGCGGGAACGGTATGCCGAGTTCCGTGTGCTCCTTGTCGTACCACGCCGCGCCGATGGCGAGCTCAAGTCTCCCGTGGCTCGCATGGTCGACCGTGAGCGCTTGGGCAGCTAACACCGATGGATGGCGATATGTCACCCCCGTCACCAGAAGCCCGAGGCGGACCCGCGTGGTCACTCCGGCCAGCGCCGCCAAGGTGGTCAGACC
>DATGGF010000190.1:0-2845 GCA_035308625.1 Acidimicrobiales bacterium
GTTCGACTCCCCGTCGCGGTACGCGATGCCAGGTGGTCGAGCGGAAAGACGTCCGGCCGTTACCCGGAAGGCGGGGGTTCGATCCCCTCCCTGGCAGCCATCGCCCGGTGGCCGAGGATCGAGGCGCGCGGCCGCACACCGCGTCACGGGGGCGAGAGTCCCTCCCGGGCGTCCATGTCGGTCCGATGCGACGGGGCGAGTTCCTTCCGCCAGCAGCACCTGCCGGTCTGGAAATGCCCGCTGCAAGCCGACCGGGTCAGCGCCGGCATCGACCTCTCTCCAGAGGGTTCACGGACCGGTCTCGTGGTCGTCGTTCAACGGCGAGGATGCGAGCACGCCATGCTCGCGATGAGGGTTCGAGTCCCTTCGACCACACTTTCCCGATACACCAACCACAGAAGGAGGGGGTGACATGTCCACCACCATCAATCCCAAGCTCATCTCATGGGCCAGCGACATCGACCCGGGGACCATCCGCCAGGCCGAGAAGACCGCTCGCCTGCCGATCGTCGAGGGCCACGTCGCCCTCATGCCCGACGCGCACATCGGCATCGGCGCGACCGTCGGCTCGGTCATCCCCACCAACGGGGCGGTCATCCCGAGCGCCGTCGGTGTCGACATCGGCTGCGGCATGGTCGCCGCCGAGCTCGACGTCACCGAGGGCCAGCTGCCCGACACGCTCGACCCGCTCCTCGGCCGCATCGCATCGGCCATCCCGGCCGGCGTCGGTAAGGGCCACGATACCGTCGCCCGCAACGCCGATCGCTGGCTGGCCGCCCATAAGCCTGCCACCGATCTCGCGGGTGACCGCGCCAGCAAGGCGGCCAAGCAGTTCGGCACGCTCGGCTCGGGCAACCACTTCTTCGAGCTGTGCGTCGACGAGCGCGGCCGCTGCTGGGTGGTGCTCCACTCCGGCAGCCGCGGCATCGGCAACCAGCTCGCCCAGGCGCACATCGCCAAGGCCCGCAAGCTGGCCGCGGATGCCATGGTCCAGCTGGAGGACAAGGACCTCGCCTGGTTCGTGCAGGGCACGCCCGAGTTCGACGCCTACATCGCCGACATGCTGTGGGCGCAGGACTACGCCCGGGCGAACCGGGACCAGATGATGGACAACGCCATGCGCGAGGTGTTCGCGTTCCTCGGCTTCGGCCGCGAGACGCTGCGCATCAACTGCCATCACAACTTCACCCAGCCCGAGGTGCACGGCGGCCGCCAGCTTTGGGTCACCCGCAAGGGCGCCATCAAGGCCGACGTCGGCGACCTCGGCGTCATCCCGGGGTCGATGGGCACCCGCAGCTACATCGTGGCCGGCAAGGGCAACCCGGCGAGCTGGATGTCGTGCTCGCACGGGGCGGGCCGTCGGCACAGCCGGACCCAGGCCAAGAAGCTGTTCACCACGGCCGACCTCGCCGCCCAGATGACCGGCAAGGTGTGGCTGTCGGGCCGGGCCGACGCCCTGGTCGATGAGATCCCGTCGGCCTACAAGGACATCGACAAGGTCATGGCCGACCAGGCCGACCTCGTCGAGGTCCTCCACACGCTGCACCAGGTCCTCAACTACAAGGGGACCTGAGCCAGCACCGCTGGGGTGGGCACCCGTCGCCCGGCAACGGGACCGGGTGCCCCCCCTCACGTGGGCGTGGTGCCAGCGGACAGCACGTCGGCGCCCCATGTCGAAGGCGAGGGTTCGACCCCCTCCGCCCACTCCCCGCCGGTGAGGTCCTGAGGGTAGGACGCTCGGCCCGTACCCGAGAGGCAGCGGGTTCGATCCCCGCCGCCGGCCCAACAGGTCTCGCCCGATGCGCAGGCCGGGGGTTACTTCCACTTTCATGGGATGCCCGCGAGGGCACAACACCTCCGGTCGCCTGGTCCCCGGGCGGGGCCCCGATGGTCCTGAAGCTCTGACGGTGGAGCGGCCGGTCGAAACCCGGCAGGGGGCGGTTCGAGCACGCCCGGGACCACCAGCGACGCGTGGCGCAACCGGTAGCGCACCTGCGCGACAGGCAGGCGGCTGGAGGTTCGAGCCCTCCCGCGTCGACGGCACGCAATGCAACGACGAAGGGCATGAGCCAGACGGTGACGGCACCGCGCTGATACCGCGGCACGACGTGGTTCGACTCCACGATGCCCTACCAACCGACGAGTAGGCCAGCGGCAGACCGCCTCCCTCACACGGAGGATGCCGGGGGTTCGACTCCCTCCTCGTCGACTGTGGCCGAGGTTGAAGTGGTCGACACGCCGGGATGTGGCCCCGGAGGAAGCCGGTTCGAGCCCGGCCGGTCACCCCAATCGATGCGGGGGATCTGGAGATCAGCGAGGGCCCATACCCCTTGCCCGGCGGGTTCGATCCCCGCCCCCGCGACCACCGAGGGCCGGTGGCGCAACAGGTAGCGCAGCTCCCCTGCAAGGAGAAGGTCGCGGGTTCGACTCCCGCACGGTCCACCACCACGCTGACGTAGCCCAACCCCGTAGAGGCACGGCGCTCAGACCGCCGCCAGTGTCGGTTCGAACCCGACCGTCAGTGCCAACGAGCCAAAGATGGCGAACATGGCCGTGACCGCGTCGGCCATGTTCCCCGAAAAGCACGCCTGGACGTGGCGCAACGGGAGCGCACCGGCTTCGGGAGCCGGGGGGTGGAGGTTCGAGCCCTCCCGTCCAGACCATTGCGAGGTGGTGGAACTGGCACCACACCTGGCCCTGAACCAGGAGGTCCGCGTTCGAACCGTGGCCTCGCAGCCCATCGACGATGCCTCTGCAGTTGTCCCGCACATTGAGAACCGAGTCGGCCTGCGGCGCAGGCAGGGGTTCCTTCTTGGATCCTGAGGTTGCGGGTTCGAGCCCCGCC
>DATGGF010000191.1:0-3979 GCA_035308625.1 Acidimicrobiales bacterium
CGGGCAGCGCGCCGGCCTCTTCGCACTCGGCCCCGAAGTGCACGAGCAGGGTGGCGTCTCCACCGTCGTCGAGGATCATGTTCGGGCCCTTGCCGTCGGGCCACCGCAGGATCTCCTCGGTGCACCACCAGTACTCCTCGATGGTCTCGCCCTTCCAGGCGAACACCGGGATGCCGGCCGCAGCGATGGCCGCCGCTGCGTGGTCCTGGGTGGAGAAGATGTTGCACGAGGCCCAGCGCACCTCGGCGCCCAGCTCGACCAGGGTCTCGATGAGCACCGCCGTCTGGATCGTCATGTGGATCGACCCCGAGATGCGGGCGCCGCGGAGCGGCTTGGCGTCGCCGAACTCGGCCCGCAGCGCCATGAGGCCCGGCATCTCCTCCTCGGCCAGCCGGATCTCACGCCGGCCGAAGTCGGCCAGCGTGATGTCCGCGACCTTGTAGGTGGGTGCCTCTGAACGGGCCATGTTCTCCTCCGGCTCCGACTGCGGTGCGGGGCGCGCCGCCCCCCACCGGTGCTGCCGCACTATACGGCGGCCGGGTCAGGCCTCCCGCAGGCGGCGCTTCAAGTCGTCGAGGACCGGCACCGGGCCGGGGTCGATGCCCTCGGCCGCGGCCATGTGCAAAGACACGAAGTCCCCTACCAGCACCAGATCGAGCAGTTGCGCCAAGTCGCCTTCGCCTTCGGCCCGCACTTCGAGGATGTCGGCCACGACTTCGCGCAGCACGTCGGCGACGAGATCGAAGCGCCGCACGACCTGCGGGTGCTCGGCATCGTGGCGGAGGTTGACCAAGGTCATGACTTGCCGCGTGACGTCGCCGTGCTGGCCCCACCCCGCCACTTCGTTGTGGCACAGCTCCGGGTACACGGCGGTGAAGGCCGGGCACTTGGCGTTCTCGTTCACCTGTGCCTTCCAACGCAGCGCGGCAGTGGCACCCAGGTTCTGGGCGCCGTGCACGAGGGGAATGGTCCTGCCGATGCGCCGGGCCAATTCCTCGGCCAGGCTCCCCGGCCGCACCAATTGGTCGCGCCGGCGCCCCAGTTGATCGACGGCCAGCGCCACCCACTGGCTAGCCCCCGGGAAGAGCCCGATGTCCTCCAGCACCACGAGCGGCGGGATGGCCATGGCGCCCAAGGCGGCGCGCGGCTGAGGGATCTCCGCCGGCACGGGGACGATGGGGGCACCCCACTCCTCGGCCAGCTCGGCCAGCTCGCCCCCCGTGGTCACCGCCACCAGGCTGGCGCCGGCGTCGGCCGCCTCTCCGGCTGCCTCCACCGTCTCCTCGGTGTTGCCGGAGAAGGAGATGGCGAAGACGAGCGACCCTCGCCCCACGAAGTCGGGCAGGTCGTAGGACTTGACCACCGACAGGGGCACCGGCAGGAACGGTCCTGCCACCGCCTCCATGACGTCGCCGGCGATGCCACTGCCCCCCATGCCGAGGACGACCACGTTCTCGACGTAGGCGTGGTCGGGCAGGCCGTCGAGCCCGTGAGCCGCGCCCACCGAGGAGGCCACCTGTTCGGGCAGGGCCGCGGCGGCGTCGAACATGCCGAGGGTGTCGAGCGTGTCGGGCGCCGCCGGCGGCAGGAGGCTCACGAGGCCGCGCCCCCCAGTGTCGTGACCACGCCGTCGGCCTCGGAGCGAGCCATGAGACGCTCGTGCTCGGCGTCGCTTACCGTCTCGGCTTCGTCGACCAGCATGATGGGGATGTCGTCGCGCACGGCATAGCTCCGGTGCAGCCGGGGGTTGTAGAGCCGGTCCTCGTCGGGGAAATACAGCAAGGGTCCCTTGTCCTCGGGACAGGCCAGCACTTCCAGGAGCAGGGGGTCGAGCGCCATAGGTCGGTCCATCCTCTCTCAGGTCGGGATCGCTGCGCTGCCGGACACGTCCTTCACCAGGCTCAGCACCTCGGCCACCCGCCGCTCGCACTCGCCCGCGGACCCGGCCTCCACGTTCAGCCGGAGCAGGGGCTCGGTGTTGGACGGACGCAGATTGAACCACCAGTCGCCGTAGTCGACGGTGAGCCCGTCGGTCAGGTCGACCTCCTGGCCCTCGGCCTGCA
Organism: Acidimicrobiales bacterium; assembly: GCA_035308625.1. GTDB lineage: Bacteria > Actinomycetota > Acidimicrobiia > Acidimicrobiales > UBA8190 > DATGGF01. The sequence continues at coordinate 2,064 of DATGGF010000191.1, forward strand.
TGCGGGCCACCACGGCCTCGACCGTGCCCGGCGGGTCGTCGACCACGGTATTGATCTCACCGGAGTCGGCGTAGCGACGGTAGGGCTCGAGCAGAGCCGACAACGGCGTGCCGGCCGACGACATCACTCCCAGCACGATCATGGCGGCGATGATGCCCGAGTCGGCCCGGTAGTTGTCCTTGAAGTAGTAGTGGCCTGAGTGCTCCCCGCCGAAGACGGCCCCGGTCTCGGCCATCACCTGCTTGATGAAGGAATGGCCCACGCGGGTGCGCACGGCCCGGCCTCCGTGCTCGGCGATCACCTCGGGCACCACCTTCGAGCAGATGATGTTGTAGAGGACGGTGGCCCCGGGGTGCTGGTCGAGCATGGCCGCGGCGACGAGCGCGGTGGTCAGCGAGCCGGACACGGGCGCCGCCTGTTCGTCGACCAGGAAGACACGATCGGCGTCGCCGTCGAAGGCGAGGCCCACATCGGCGCCACCGTCGAGGACGGCCCGCTTCAGGTCGACCAGGTTCTCGGGCTGGATGGGGTCGGCGGGATGGTTGGGGAAGGTGCCGTCGAGCTCCGGGTACAACAGCTCGACCGAGAACGGGAGCCCTTCGAAGACCTTCGGCACCACCAGGCCACCCATACCGTTGGCAGTGTCGGCCACGACCTTGAGCGGGCGGAGCGACGCCAGGTCGACGAAAGAGCGGACATGCGCGGCGTACTCGTCGAGGAGGTCGAGCTGCTCGAGGCCTCCCACCAGCTCGCCGTCGGAGCCAGCGGCCGCGGCCGTGGCGCCACCCGGGCCGTCGCGCAGCACTTTTTCGGCTTCGGCGCGAATAGCCGCGAGGCCCGTGTCGCGGCTGATCGGGCGGGCGCCAGCCAGGCACAGCTTGATGCCGTTGTACCCGGCCGGGTTGTGCGACGCGGTGAACATGGCCCCGGGAGCGTCGAGACGCCCCGAGGCGAAATACAGGAGGTCGGTCGACGCCAGGCCCAGCTCGACCACGGTGGCCCCCGCCGACCGGGCCCCGGTGGCGAAGGCGGAGGCGAGATCGACTCCCGATGCGCGCATGTCGCGGGCCACCAGCACGCGCGGCGCCGCCGAGAAGCGGGCGAAGGCCCAGCCGATGGCCTGGCACATGGACGCGTCGAGCTGGTCGGGAACCGTGCCTCGGATGTCGTAAGCCTTGAAGACGGCTTCGAACGCGCTCATCGAATCGAGCCTATCCCGTGCTCTGACGGGTCTTCGGAGGAGATGATCAGGGTTGCGCGACGTTGCGGCGTCGTACGAGGACGACGACCACCACCACACCCACGACACTCAATCCGAGGCCGAGCCACCCCGCCGCCGTCCTCCCGTAGTGCAATTCGACGTCGTGCGACGTGGGGACGACGACCATGAGGTTGGGTTCGGCCCGCCACGGCCCCTGAGCCCCGGACGCCTGCCACGCCGGGAAGTACGACGTCTTCACCAAAACCGGCACACCGGTGCGATCGACGTGGAAGCGGATCGTGTCCGATGTGACGCTGATGTCCGAGACCTTGACCGGCGGTAGAGCAGTGCCGGATCGGGCCAGAGCCGCTGCGGCGGTCGCCCGAGGCCAACCGGCTGGCCCGTCGGACACGAGTTGGCGCGACCACTGCGTCGGATCGAGGTACCACTTCTGCGCCACCGGCAACCACGTGCTCTGCCAATTCGCGTTCGTCGCCGGCATCGAGCCCTGTTGGGCCCCGACACCGGTGAGGACGGTGGGCTGCTCGGTCAACGGCGACACTTCGGCGGAGTCGAGGACTCGGTACACCTTCCACGTGGTGCTGAGATCACTGCCCAGATACTGCGTGTGCCACGGCCCGGTGGAGGCCACCAGTTGGAGGTTGGGATCCTCGGCCGCTGCCACCTGGATGGAGGTCGAGGACGCCAGAAAGTA
>DATGGF010000192.1:0-6016 GCA_035308625.1 Acidimicrobiales bacterium
CTTGTCCTCGGTGGCCGAGTACAGCTCGATCGGGACGCTCACCAGGCCGAAGCTGAGCGATCCACTCCAGATGGCGCGCGCCATTGGTCACCTCCGGGTCCGTCCTACCCTGGGAGATGGACGGGACTTCAACGTTACTCCCGGAAATGCCGTTTGCCCAGGCCACAGGGCATCCGCCGGACTGTCACACCCCTTCGTCACACTGGCTTCGTGTTGACGGTCGCACCCGATCCGGCCCTGGCTGAGCAGGCCTTCGTCACGGAAGTGGCGCGGGGGATGGCCGCGCTGTGTGGTGGTGAGGTCTTCACCGAGGACGAGAACTCGGGCGACCTGACGATCCCCCTGGGACTGAGCGCGTGGATCGTCCGGGCCGCCATCGGCCTGCCCGACGCCTTCGACTCGCTGCTCCGGCTGCGCCGGGCCGTTCTCGACGTGTCGGGACTCGATTTGCGCAGCGAGCCCGTACCGTTGCGCGTCGGGGACCCGCGCGCCGCTTTGCGGAGCCTGGGCGCTTACCTCTTCGCCTTGGTGCACCGGGCCGCTCACCACGCCGGCATGACGCCGCTCGAGTTGGCTGAAGCCACGTTGCAGCAGCTGGCCGATGGCGCTCCGGGCGAAGACGCTGCGGTGGGGCATGGGACTTATGGACCTAGACCCATAAGCCGCCACCCGGCCGGACCGCGGCGTTCGTAGTCGAGTCCTGAGAGCGGCTTCAGACCGCGTGGCCGGCCGTCCACGCGAGCAACTCGTCCACTCCCCACCGGTTGACGATGCGATCCTCCGGTACTTCGGCCGCGATCGCCTGTTCGCAGCCGAGCACCAGCCACTCGAGCTGGCCCGGCGCGTGGGCGTCGGTGTCGATGCTCACCTGACAGCCGGCTTCCGTCGCTTGACGTAGGAGCTCCTCGGGGGGGTCGCGACGCTCGGGTCTCGAGTTGATCTCGACCGCAGTGCCGGTCCGGGCGCACGCTGCGAAGACCGCTTCGGAGTCGAATTGGGACTGCGCCCGCCCACGTCCGACGAGGAGCCGACCGGTGCAGTGCCCGAGGATGTCCGTGTGCGGGCTCTCGATGGCCCGCACCATCCGTTTGGTCATCTGCGGCCGCTCCATCTTGAGCTTGGAGTGCACGCTCGCCACCACCAGATCGAGTCCGGCCAGCAGATCGTCGTCCTGGTCGAGCAAGCCGTCCTCGAGGATGTCCACCTCGATGCCGGTGAGGATCCGAAACGGCGCCAGCTCTTCGTTCAGGCCGGCGACTTCGTCGAGTTGCTGGAGAAGCCGCTCGCGGTTGAGCCCGTGGGCCACTGTGAGTCGGGGGCTGTGATCGGTGAGCACCAGGTACTCGTGGCCGAGGTCGCGGGCGGCCTCGGCCATCTCCCGAATGGGGCTGCCGCCGTCAGACCAATTCGAGTGGCTGTGGCAGTCGCCGCGCAACTGGGCGCGAAGGGCGGCCGCGGCGGCGCTGGGTTCGTCGGTTGGTTGCGCCTCGAGGTCGCGCAGATAGACCGGCTCTTCCCCGGCTAGTACCTCGGCCACCACCCGGGCCGTGGTGTCACCCACACCGGGCAGGTCTTTCAGCCGCCCGGCCGCGGCCAGGGCGGCCACTCGCTCCTCGCCCGCGTCGGCCACCCCGTCGGCCGCCTTGCGGAACGCCTGCACCTTGTACGAGGGCGCACCGTGGCGTTCGAGAAGGAAGGCGATCCGTTTGAGGGTCGACACCACATCCATGCGCGAAACCTACCCGCCGCGCCGTGTCCTGGCGGCTGTGCCACCATCGATGCATGCCAGCGCGGGAGCCGCCGACGACGGTGGAGGTCGACGGACGCGTGGTGCCGGTCACCAATCCGACCAAGGTGTTCTTTTCGACCCGGGGGGAGACCAAGCTCGATCTGGTTCGCTATTACGTGGCCGTGGGCGAGGGCGCCCTGCGGGGGGTGTACGAGCGTCCCACCGTGCTGAAGCGCTATCCGAACGGCGCCGAAGGCGAGTTCTTCTACCAGAAGCGTGTACCCGAGAAGCGTCCGGAGTGGCTCGAGACGGTCATCGTCACCTTCCCCAGCGGGCGCCACGCCGAGGAGCTCTGCCCGGTGGATGTCGCCCACCTTGCCTATGCCGCGAACCTTGGATGTCTCGACCTCAACCCGTGGCCGGTGCGACGCGACGACGTCGACCACCCCGACGAGCTGCGTGTCGACCTCGACCCGCAGCCGGGTGTGCCGTTCGACCACGTGCGTCGAGTCGCTCTCGAAGCCCGCAACGTGCTCGAGGAGCATGGTCTGGCCGGCTTTCCCAAGACGTCGGGATCCAGGGGGATCCACGTCAACGTGCGTATCGAGCCCCGCTGGGACTTCCTCGGCGTGCGCCGAGCCGCCCTGGCCCTGGCCCGGGAGGTCGAGCGCCGTATGCCCGACTTGGCCACGTCGGCCTGGTGGAAGGAGCAGCGCGGCGATCGTGTCTTCATCGACTACAACCAGAACGCCCGCGACCGGACGGTGGCCTCGGCCTACTCGGTGCGGGCCAATCCGGAGGGCCGGGTGTCGTGCCCCATCGAATGGGACGAGGTCCCCGACGTGGAGCCGCCGGATCTCACGATCGCCACCGTCCCCGCTCGCTTCGCCGAGCGCGGTGACGCGGCGGCCGCAATCGACGATCGCCACTACTCGCTCGAGGGGCTGCTGGATCTGGCCGCCCGCGACGAGCGGGAAGGGCTCGGCGATGCGCCCTGGCCCCCCCACTTCGGCAAGCAGCGAGGGGAGCCCAAGCGGGTGGCGCCCAGCCGGGCTCGCCGCCAGGGCTGAATCCCAGCAAGCAGCGCCGCTCTCTGGCAGTGTTTCGGCGTGCGGTTTGCCATCAAGCTGTTGCTTCCCATAGCCGTGATCGCCGTGTTCGCCGCCGGTCTGCTCCCGCCGCTGTTTGCCAAGGGGAAGCTCGATACCGACGCCCTGAATGCGGCCAAAGCGGCTTCGTCGCCGGGGGCAGGGTCCGCTCTCGCGGCAGTGCAGCACTCGATTGCCGGAGACCCCGGAGTCACGATCGTGTCCGTTCATTTCAACTCGAACGGGGACACCGTCCAGGTCACCTTGGCCGAGACGGTGCACACGTTCATGGACGGGTTTCCCGGATTGAAGAGCTGGTTCCACGTGACGTCCACGCAGACGTCATCGTTGGGTGCGTAACCCTTCGGCCTGAGTTCGACGGAGTCAGGCTCCGAAGACCTGCGCCAACTCTTCGGGAACCACCACCTCGAGCTGGCTGTAGGTGCACGATCGGGGCTCGCGTTCGGGCCGCCAGCGCCGGAAGGTGGTGCCGTGACGGAAGCGGTCGCCCTGTAAGTGGTCGTAGGCGACTTCGCAGACCAGGTCGGCCCTGAGGGGTTCCCAGCTGAGGTCCTTCTTGGCGTTCCATCGGCTCGGCGCGCCCGGGGTCCGTCCTTCCGCCTCCACCGGCATGGCCCAACGCTCCCAGGGGTGCCCGGTCAGGTCGTCCATCCGGAACGGGGCGATCTCGTCGACCAGCTCCTTTCGCCGGGCCATGGTGAATGACGCGGTGACGCCGACGTGGTGGAGGACGCCGTCGTCGTCATAGAGGCCGAGCAGTAGCGAGCCGATGATGCCGCCGTGTTTGTGCCAGCGGAACCCTGCCACCACGCAGTCGGCCGTGCGTTCGTGCTTGACCTTGACCATGACCCGCTCGCCCTCGCGGTAGGGGAGGGTCAGGTCCTTGGCCACCACGCCGTCGAGCCCGGCCCCCTCGAACCGGGAAAACCAGTCCTCGGCCTCATCTGCGTCCGAGGTTGCCGGCGTGAGGTGCACCGGGGTTTCGGCCCCGCTCAGGGCGGCCTCGAGCCGTCGCCGCCGCTCCTCAAGAGGCTCGGGGCGCAGGTCCCGGTCGTCCACGGCCAATAGATCGAATCCCACGAACGATGCCGGCGTCGTCTCGGCCAGCATGTTGACCCGGGAGGCGGCCGGGTGAATGCGCTGGAGCAACGACTCGAACTCGAGGCCGCCGGGTCCGGCGATCACGATCTCGCCGTCCACCACCGCCTTGTCGGGCAGGGCATTGCGCAACGGGTCGAGCAGCTCGGGGAAATAGCGGGTGAGCGGCCGCTCGTTGCGGCTACCCAGCTCGACCTCGTCGCCATGACGGAAGACGACGCAACGGAAGCCGTCCCACTTGGGCTCGTACAACAGGTGTGGGCCTCGGGGAAGGGCGCGGGCCGCTTTGGCCAACATGGGCGCCACTGGCGGCATGACAGGTAGCTTCATGTGCGGCCAGTGTTATCGAAGACGAGTCCGGGGGCACGCACGGGGGGATGAGGGCACGGGCCCGCACCCGCGTGATGACCAAGGCGAGGCGAGTGCAGAGGCACGGCGAACAGGCGGTCGAGGTCCTCGACCTGGAGGCCGACCCCGAGGCGGTCGGGCGCGCCCGGCAGTTCGTGGCCGCCCTGCTCGACCGCTGGGAGGTGATCGGGCTCGGGCCCGACGCGTCACTCGTCACCTCCGAGCTGGTCTCCAACGCCGTCATACATGCCCGAACCCCGATCGAGGTCCGGGTGGCGCCGCACGACGACGGGATCCGCGTCGAGGTCCGCGACGGCGCCGCCTACGGCATCGTCGTCCGACCTCCTGACGACCACCTGACCCCGCGGGGGCTGGGCCTGCGTGTGGTGGCGCAGTTGGCCACCCGATGGGGGGTCGACCCCACCCCCGACGGCAAGACCGTCTGGGCCGAGCTCAGTCCCGCGCACCTCGGGTCTGGCCCAGTCCTCCCCGAGATGACCGTCGGACCGGCGCCCGTTCCTCTGCCCGGCGACTGGCCCGAGGTCCAACTGCAGGACGTCCCGACCGAGCTCCTGGTGCGCTGGGAGCAACACCTACGCGACCTGCGCCGCGAGTTCGCCGTGGCCGCTCCTCATCGGCGCCCGCTCGAGGAGCTCGGGCCCCAGGACCCGCTCGAGCTGGTGGTGGCCACCCTGGACCGCTACTGGGACCTGGTCCGTCCCATCTGGGCCCGGGCCCGTCCCGTCGGTGAGCCTCGTCCTGGCTACGTGAGCGTGGTCGTACAGCTGCCCGATCGGGTGGCGGTGGACGGGCCTCGTTTCCTAAATGCGCTCGACGCCGCTGACGAGCTGAGCCGGCGAGGCGTGCTGCTCACCGAACCGCCCCCCGACGACGTGGTGGCGTTCCGCCGGTCGTTCGTGAACACGCTGGTGCGTCAGGTCAACGCGGCGCGTCAGTCGGGTTCGAGCACCTCGTAGCGCAGCTCGATGAACCGCTCCACGCCCTGCTCGTGGAGGAAGTCGGCGCCGGTGGAACTGCCGTGCTCCTCGAGCGTCGCCAAGTCGCCGTAGCCCTGTTCCCAGATGTGCGACCACCTCGGCGGGGGCCCGTGCGGCGTCTCGCCGTCGAACCAGGTGTTGGCCAGGGTGTTGGTCCCAACGACCGACATGATCGCCCCTGCGTTCTTGCCGGCCTCGGACGCGGCGCCGGCGAACGCCACCGCTCGGCCTTCCACGCGCCCGCGTTCGGCTCCGGCCTTTTCGAACCGCAGCAGGACGACGCGGCGCGCCTCGCCCGGCTTCAGGACGAACGAAGCCTCCGGGCAGTGGTAGCCGAACAGCCCCGCCCCGGTGATCGGTTCGACCACGCGCTCGGGCGCGTCGGGGAGGACGTAGCGATCGATGAGATCCGCGTGGTACGGGTGCACCATGTAGCGCCGGTAGGCCTCGGCCGACTCGTACGCGTGCTCCCACACCAGCTCAGAGGGCGAGTCCGTGTCGTTCCACCCGACGGCGTTGTGTATGACTTCCGGGATGTAGCGGTGGCAGTGCCCCAGCACCTCGGCTAGCCGCTTCCGCATCTGCTCGGGTGTGCCCGGCAGGAAGGCATACGTCTCGAAGCGCCGGATCATGGCGTCGCAGTGGTCTCGATTTGGGTGTCCCGGTGGAACCGACGAGTTCCCCCGAGGCGAAGACTGGCCAGGGCCACGGCGCTCTCGTAGTACAGGGGATCG
>DATGGF010000193.1:0-13881 GCA_035308625.1 Acidimicrobiales bacterium
CAGAAGGGGGCGCCGAAGCTGAAGATCCCGCCATCGGAGGCCACTTCCCAGTAGCCGCCGGTGGCCGGGTCGGCGGCCATCCCCACTATGGGCTTGTCCAGTGGCTTGCCCCCCATCGAACCCTGGAAGGGGGCGTCGCCGAAGCTGAAGATGCCGCCGTCGCTGGCGACGGTCCAGTAGCCCTTGCCGTCGTGCGTCCCGGCCATGCCCACCATCGGCTTGTCGAGCGGCTTTCCCCCCATCGACCCGTAGAAGGGCGTTCCGCCGAAGGCGAATACGCCGCCGTCGCTGGCCACCAGCCAGTACGCCGGCGAAGGGCCGGCCACGACGTGCGGCGTCGTCGTGGTGGTGGTGTCGGCCGCGGCGGGGGGAGCTGAGAGCGCGCTGTGGGCGGTGCCGAGCAGGGGCACGGCCGCGACGACGAGCGCGCCGAGCACGAAGCTGACGCGCGGCAGACGCGGGCGAAGGGGGAAGGACTGCGGGACTGCCATGCGGTGCCGTCATTTTCGTGCGCGTGGCCACGCGATGCAACGACACCCCAACGTCGCGCTCGTGCTGGGCGGTGGTGCTACCGCGAATGTCTCAGCTTCGTAACAATTCTGCGACGCGGAAGGCCAGGTCGATCGACTGACGGGCGTTGAGCCGCGGGTCGCACATGGTGGTGTAGCGCTCGTGCAACTGGTGTTCCAGGATGTCGCCGAAACCCCCGAGGCATTCGGTGACGTCGTCGCCGGTCAGCTCCACGTGCACACCACCGGGCCACGTCCCCACCTGGCGGTGGGCGGTGAAGAACCCGCGGATCTCGCCCAGGATGTCGTCGAAGTGCCGGGTCTTGCGACCACCGTCGCTGACGAAGGTGTTGCCGTGCATGGGGTCGCACTCCCATACGACCGGGTGGCCCTCGGCCCGCACGGCCTTCAGCAGCGGGGGCAGGGCCTGCTCCACGTTGCCGACGCCCATGCGGGTGATGAGGGTGAGCCGCCCCGGGGTCCGCTCGGGGTTGAGGCGCTCGCACAACGCCACCACTTCGTCGGCCGTGGCCGACGGGCCCAGCTTGACGCCGACGGGGTTGTGGATGCCCGACAGGAATTCCACATGGGCCCCGTCGGGTTGGCGCGTCCGCTCGCCCGCCCAGAGCATGTGGGCCGAGCAGTCGTAATGCTCGCCGGTGAGCGAGTCCACCCGCGTCAGGGCTTCCTCGTAACCGAGGATCAGCGCCTCGTGGGAGGTGAAGTACTCGACCTGGTGCAGTGACGTCTCGGCGCCCAGGTCGATCCCGCACGCCGCCATGAACCGCAGCGCCCGGTCGATCTCGGTGGCGATCTGCTCGTAGCGCCGTCCCTCGTCGCTCGAGGCCACGAACTGCTGGTTCCACTGGTGGACCTGCGACAGGTCGGCGAACCCACCGGTGGTGAAGGCCCGCACCAGGTTCAAGGTGGAGGCCGACTGGTGGTACGCCGCCACCAGTCGTGCCGGGTCCGGTACGCGCGCTTCGGTGGTGGGGGCGTCGTCGTTGACCATGTGGCCGCGGAACGACGCCAGCTCCCGGTCGTCCACCATCTCGGTGTCGGCGGACCGCGGCTTGGCGAATTGCCCGGCGATGCGCCCCACCTTGACCACGGGGACCCCGGCCCCGTAGGTGAGGACCACCGCCATTTGGAGCACGACCCGGAGCTTGTCCCGGATGTTGTCGGCGCTGAATTCGGCGAATGACTCGGCGCAGTCTCCCGCCTGCAACAGAAACGCCCGCCCGGCTGCCACCTCGGCCAACGCGGCGCGCAACCGCCGGGCCTCGCCGGCGAAGACCAAGGGGGGCAGGGCCGACAGCTCCCCGAGGGCGCCGACCAGAGCCGCCTGGTCGGGCCACACGGGCTGCTGGGCCGCCGGGCGGTCGCGCCAGCTCTGGGGGGTCCACGTGGCGCTGGTCATCTCCACCAGCGTAAACGGTCCGGAAATAGGCTCCAGCCCTGTGCCGCCCTTCCGATTCGCCGTCCAGCTCGACAACGCGCCCAGCGCCTCCGCCTGGCGGGACCAGGTCCGGCGAGTGGAGGAGCTCGGGTACTCCACCGTGTTCCTGCCCGACCACTTCGGGGAGCAACTGGCGCCCATGGTGGCCCTGGCCACCGCGGCCGAGGCCACGACCACGTTGCGAGTCGGCACCCTGGTGCTGGGCAACGACTACCGCCACCCGCTGGTGCTGGCCAAAGAGGCGGCCACCTTGGACTTGTTGTCCGACGGCCGTCTGGAGCTCGGTATCGGCGCCGGTTGGATGACGACCGACTACGAGCAGTCGGGCATCGAGCTCGACACGCCGGCGGTGCGGGTGGAGCGCCTGGGGGAAGCCGTCGCCGTGCTCAAGGCGCTGTGGGCCGGCGAAGGCGAATTCAAAGGCCGTCACTACACGGTGACCGGCGCCACCGGTGCGCCTAACCCGGTGCAGCAGCCCCACCCCACGCTCCTCATCGGAGGCGGCAGCCGGCGTGTGCTCGAGCTGGCCGGCCGGGAAGCCGACGTGGTGGGGTTGAACCCGCGGCTCACGGAGGGCTACATCGGCCCGCAGTCGCTCGCCTCGATCACCCCGGCCCAGTACGACGAGCGCCTCGCCTGGGTGCGCCAGGGAGCGGGGCCCCGGTTCGACGACATCGAGCTGCAGTGCCTCACCTTCTTCGTCCGGGTCGTGCCCAACGGCAGAGAGGTGCTCGAGGACACGGCTCGGTTGTTCTCGCTGCCGGTCGACGAGGCCGCCCAGGTGCCGCTGGCGCTGATCGGCTCCGTGGCCGAGATCACCGAACAGCTGGCCGAGCGCCGCCGCCGCTGGGGGATGAGCTACTGGGTCGTCCACCAAGCCGAGATGGAGGACTTCGCCCCAGTCGTCGCCGCCGTGGCCGGGACCTGAGGGTGGGGGAGCAGCCGTCCGCCGGCGAGCGCATCGGGATCCTGGGCGGCACGTTCGACCCCGTGCACATCGGGCATCTGGTGGTGGCCGGCGAGGCCCTGGAGGAGCTGTCGCTCGACCGCCTGCTGCTGGTGGTGGCCAATGACCCTTGGCAGAAGCGAGGGGAGCGCCCGCTCACTGCGGCGGAGGACCGTTACGCGATGGTGGCCGCCGCCACCGAAGCGGTGGCCGGGGTGGAGGCCGACCGCCGGGAGATCGACCGTGGCGGGCCGAGCTACACCATCGACACGGTGCACGAGCTGTCTCGTGCGCACCCGCAGGCGGAGTTGTTCCTCGTGGTCGGGGCGGACGTCGCCGCCGAGCTGCACACCTGGCACCGCGCCGACGAGCTGGCCCGCGCCGTGACGTTGGTGGTGGTGGACCGTGGTGGCGTGGCGCAGGGGGATGATCCCGCGGGGTGGACGGTGGTCCGTCTGGCTGTCCCCGCTCTGGAGATCTCGAGCAGCGACCTGCGCCGGCGATTGGCCGAGGGCCGCACGGTGGACTTTCTCGTCCCCGAGCCGGCCATGCGTTGCATTCGCCGGCTCGGTCTGTACGCTTCTGCATAGATGACGCCGGCTGCCGTGCGCACCGTTCACGAGGGGGCTGCCCGTGCCGGCGTGCCGGTGCCCCGCTCGGAGCGGCGGCGGGCCCGGCGGGAACGGCGGCGGGTCATCGGTGTCGGCGTGGTCCTCTTGTGCACGCTCGTCTGCGTGGTCGTCCTCGTGCTCGATCGTCTGCATCACAGCCGTACCACTCCGGGCCACGGCGCCCTCGACAGCACACCCATGGAGGTGCATGTGACGGACATGGCCGCATGACGGCATCGGCGGAGCGGATGGTGACTCCCGCCGAGGAGTCCACCGTCCCCGATGCGGCCCTGGTGGCGGCCCGGGCGGCCGACGCCAAGATGGGTGAGTCCACCGTCGTCCTGGCCATGGGTGACCTCCTCGGCGTCACCGACGCATTCGTGGTCACGAGCGGGCGCAACACGCGTCAGGTGCGGACGATCGTCGACGAGGTGGAGAAGCGGGTGAAGGAGGCGACGGGCCGCTCCCCGTGGGCCACGGAAGGGAACCACGACTGGCACTGGGTCCTCATGGACTACGGGGACTTCATCGTCCACGTCTTCCTCGACGAGTCGCGCGAGTACTACGACCTCGAACGCCTGTGGGGCAATGCCGGGCGGGTGCGGTGGGAGCCCTGATCAGGGAGCCATCGACGCGAATTGGGCGCGGTCGGCCGTGCTGACGTCGGCCCCGCTGGCCGTGGGGACGTCCACCGGCTGACCCGACAGTTCGAAGGCGACACCGGTCACCCCCGGCAGGGCCGTGGCGGTGAACACGATCTGGGCCACCGCGTCGATCTGCGCGGGGCCCACCAGTTGCCCGAAGGTGCCGCCGAGGTCCACCGTCGCGGTGCCGCCCGTCACCGTCGCCGAGATCACCTGGGTCTGGGCCGGGATGGCCGTGGAGAGACCGGCCGCCGCCTCGGTGTTGGTCGGCCCGTCGACCAGGGCGCCGAGCACGGCGGCGAGCGGAGCCGGCACCGGAACGTCGCGGCTGACCGCGGCCACGTGGCCCCCCGGCGCCAACAGGAACACCTGCACGCTCACGGCCACCGGCGGGGGCTGGGACGAGGTACTGGTGGTGGGCGTGCCCGGCGTGAGCAACCCGAAGGGAACCCCGCGCCGCGGCAGCGCTGTCGGGCCGTTGTCGAGCGGCACGCCGCAGCCCGCGGCCGTGGTCGCCAGTGCGGCGACGGCCAACGTCCGCCGCCAACCCGTCGGCGCGGCGCGCCGACGCCCGTCGGTCACGGCCATGCCCCGTCAGAGAGGTGGTCGGCCGCCGCCGCGGGGAGCTCCACGACGAACCGGTTCTCGCCGCCGAGTCCGTCCTCCACCCACACCCGGCCGCCGTGCAATCGGACGTGCTCGGCCACCAGGCTCAGCCCGAGCCCGCTCCCGTCGCTGCCGCCACGCTGGCCCGACACCTGTCCGCGGTAGAAGCGCTCGAAGATCCGCTCGCGCTCGGTGGGCGGGACCCCTGGGCCCCGGTCGGCCACCACCAGGCGCACTCCGCCGGGCGCCGGCTCCAGGGCCAGGCGGCTGACCCCTCCGGCGTACTGGGCGGCATTGGCCACCAGGTTGGCCACCACCCGCTCGATGCGCCGCTTGTCGACCAGTAACCGGCGCCCGGCCACCGCGTCGTCGACCTCGATGGGCACGGCTCCGGCCCCCGCTGCGGCGGCGGCCTGGCGGACCAGCTCGCCCACCTCCACCTCGTCGAGCGAGAGCTCGGCCGACCCGGTGTCGACGCGGCTGATCTCGAGGAGGTCGTCCACCATGCGCTCGAAGCGGCGCAACTCGGCCGAGAGCAGGTCGAGGGCCTGGCGGCTGCGCGGCGGAAGCTCGCGGCGGTGCGACTCGAGGACGCCGAGCGCGCTGGACAAGGTGGTGAGCGGGCTGCGCAGCTCGTGGCTCACGTCGGAGGTGAAGCGCGCCTCGCGTTCGATGCGCTCCTGTACGGCATCGGTCATGCGGTTGAACGAGGCGGCCAACGCCGAGAGCTCGGCGTCCTGGGCCGCCAGCAAGCGCGTGTCCAGGCGTCCGCCGGCGATGGTCTCGGCCGCCCGTGAGACCTCGGCCAGCGGGCGCAGGGCCCGGCCGCTGGCCCACCGGCCGATCACCGCGCCGGCCACCGTGGTGAAGAGCGCGGCGGCGCCCAGCGCAATGGCCAGGATGCGCAGGGTCCGGGCCACCTCGGCCAGAGGGAAGACCTCGAAGTAGGCGGCGCCCACGCTCGGCACCGGGACGCCCACCACCAATTGGGGCGCATCGTGCAGTGAGAAGCGTTGCCACGCCGGCGTGCCGGCGAGGACGTCGGCGCGCAGTGCGGCCGGGATGGCGCTCTCGCCCACCGAGAAGGAGGTCTCGTACCACTGTCCCTTGCGCTCCAGCACCGATAGCGAGCCCGGCAAAGTGTCGACGGATCCGAGGAGCTGGGTGATGTCGGCGGTGGGGGAGCGCAGCGACGACCGGATGAGCGAGGCGTTGACGTACGCCTGCCGGAAGATGGCCGTCTGGCGCTCGTTCAGCACCACCTGCCGGGCGGTGAAGTAGGTGATGCCGGCCATGGTGGCCGACAGCGCCAGGGCCCCGAAGCCGAAGGTCACCGTCACCCGGGAGCGCAGCCCCAGCTGTGACGAAGCCGGCGGCCTCGGACGTCGCTCGCCTCGGCTGGCGCGTCGGCGCATATGCGGTCCTACTGGACCAGTCGGTAGCCCATGCCCCGCACGGTGATGATGTGCACGGGATTGGCCGGGTCGTCCTCGATCTTGGTGCGCAACCGGCGGATGTGGACGTCGACCAGCCGCCCGTCGCCGAAGTAGTCGTACCCCCACACCCGGTCGAGCAGCTGCTCGCGGCTGAGCACCTTGCCCACGTTGGCAGCCAGCTCGCACAACAGGCGGAACTCGGTGCGGGTGCAGTGGAGCTCTTGGCCTCCCCGGCGCACCGTCCCTTCTTCGGGACGGATCTCGACCTCCCCAACGACCACCGTGGCCGGAGCGTCGGCCGAACGGGCCCGCCGCAGCAGGGCCCGGATGCGGGCCGCCAGCTCGGTGGCGACGAACGGCTTGGTCACGTAGTCGTCGGCGCCGGCCTCGAGGCCGGCCACCACGTCGTGGGTGTCGGTGCGCGCCGTCACCATCACCACGGGCACGCTGCTGGCCTGGCGCAGTTGGCGGCAGGTCTCGAACCCGTCCATGCCCGGGAGCATGAGGTCGATGAGCACGACGTCGGCCGGTTGCTCGGAGAACAGGGCCAGGGCTGACTCACCTGACTCCGCCTCGTCGATCTCGTAGCCCTCGTCCTCCAGGGCCAGGCGGGTCGAGGTGCGGATGCGCTCGTCGTCCTCCACGAGCAGGATCCGTCCGTTCGTCACCATGTTGCTCCCGGCCGCCCTAGGTCGCGACGCCGGATGAGCGGGCCCCCGTCAGCTCGAGAGCCAGATCTGCGGCGTCCAGATGGTCCCCACGATCATGCCGTATGCCTTGCCTCCGGCGGGCGTCGTGGGGTTGTTGAAGTTCTGCACCTTCGAGTTGGCCACGATGGCCCAGATGGCCCGATCGAGCCAGATGTAGGGGAGGTCCTGGTTGATCTGCTTGGCTGCGTTCTGGTAGGCGGTGGCCCGGGTTGCCGGGTCGGTCGAGCGCCGGCCGGTCTGCAGGTACGTCTCGACCTGGTTGTCGCTGTTGCGGGCGAAGTTCACGGCCAGGCCGCCGAAGATCTCGGTCGGGCTCCAGAACAGGTAGTTGAGGTCAGGGTCGACCGCGGCGAACTGGCGCCACAACACCGCTTCGTAGGCTCCTCCGAGGGCGTCGTTGATGAGGTCGGCCTGCTGGATCTGGTTGAGCTGGACCTGCATGCCGACGGCCTGGAGCTGGTTCTGCAGGAACTGCACCGCTTGCACGGTGGAGGCGCCGGTGGTCGAGCTCAGCTGGAAGGCGACCGGCTTGCCCGTGTCCCGGGCCACCTGCTGCACCAGGCTCCGCGCCTGCGAGGGGTTGTACGCGGGATAACCGGAGTCGGAGGTGTAGTACGGGGTGCCGCGGACGAACATCTGGTCCTCGGTGGGGTTCACGCCCTTGTCGATGACGCGGATGTACTGCTGCCGGTCGATGGCCATGGCCATGGCCCGGCGCACGCGGATGTCCTTGAAGGTGTCCACCGTGAGGTTGAGCATGATGAAGCCCATGTCCGGCTCACCAACCACGTGCTGGCTGTCGTCGATGTAGCCGTAACTCGAGTTGGCGCGGAATTGGAGGATGCTCTCGGGCAGGTCGGTGTGCATGATGTCGATGTTCCCGGCCAGCAGGGCGTTGGCCCTTTGCTCCGAGTCGACGATGGGCTTGTAGGTGATCGAGTCGAGATAGGGCAGGCCCGCGCGCCAGTAGTTCTGGTTCCGTACCGCAGTGAAGTGGTCGTTGGGCACCCATTCCTGGAACTTGAAGGGGCCGGTCCCCACCGGGTTCTGCGAACCGTTGGGGTTGGCGATCATCGACGGGGAGATGATGTAGCCGGCCTGGCCGCCGATGCCGCCGGCCAGATAGGCGGGGAAGGCCACCCATGGTTGGCTCAGGGTCACGGTGACCGTGTTGGACGTCGGCGCCGAGATGTTGCTGATGATCCCCCGCAGCGTCACACCCAGTAGCCCCTTCACGAAGTGCTCGAGGCTGCCCGCCACCGCGGCGGCGTCGCACACGGAGCCGTCGTGGAAGTTGACGTTGGGACGGGTGGTGATGGTCCATTGGGAATAGTCACCGTTGGGGGAGACGGACTGAGCCAGATAGGGCTGTACCGACCCGTCGGCGGCCAGGATGGTGAGCGGGTCGAAGACGGTGCGGGCATAGTCCACGCCGGTCTCGTCGAAACGGCCGGTGGCCGGGTCGAAGCCCTGCTCCTCCGCCTCCACACCGAAGATGAGCTGGCCGCCGCGCTTGGGCGTGGCCGAGCTGATCCCGTTCGAGCCACCACCCGACGACCCACCCGAGGCGCCCGACGATCCCCCCGAGCTGCACGCGGCCAACAGCGAGCCGGCCCCGGCGCCGCCCACGGCCACACCTGAGGCGGTGAGCATTCCCCGGGCCAAGAACGAACGACGGTCGATACGGTCAGGCATCGTCCCTCCCCCTTCGGCTCGTCACCCACGCGCGCGTGGTGGTGCTGTGAGCCGGATCAGACATCTGTTGGCGGAGGATAGCTCTCGTCGCAGACTTCGACAGGTAACGTTTCCGGGTGGCCTGGCTACTCGACGCGTTCACCCGGTCGGTGGGGGGGAGTTCCAGGCACACGGTGCGCGCCTACCGAGGCGACGTCGAGGCCTTCACCGAATGGGCCGAGCGGGCCGGGATCACCGGGCCCGCCGAAGTGGACCGCTTGTTGCTGCGTCGCTATCTCGCGTATCTCTCGACGCGCCGGTACGCCCGCACCACGGTGGCGCGCAAGGCGGCGGCCCTACGGCGCTACTTCGCCTGGCTGGCGCGCCGCGGCGACATCACCACCGACCCTGCCTGCCGGCTGCACGCGCCCGGCGGGGGAGCCCGGTTGCCTCAGGTGCTCGACCGCGGTGAGCTCACCGATCTGCTCGATGCTCCGGGCCGGACCGGCGCTGACGTGGCACCCGAAGTCCGCCGGCGCGACGACGCCGTGCTCGAGCTGCTGTACGGCGCCGGGCTGCGCGTGTCCGAGCTGTGCAGCCTCGACGTCGGTGACGTCGATCTGCGCGCCCGCACGGTGACTGTGGTCGGCAAGGGCGACCGCCAACGGCGTCTGCCCATCCACGATAGGTGCGTCGAGGCCCTACGCGCGTGGCTGGCCGACGGTCGTTCCCAGCTGGCCGAGGCCGATTCGCCTCCCGAGGCGTTGTTCCTCAACCGGCGCGGGCGTCGTCTCGGTCCCCGCGACGTGCGGCGCCTCCTCGACGGCCGCTCGCCTCGTCCCACCCACCCCCATGCACTGCGCCACAGCTTCGCCACCCATCTGCTCGACGGGGGCGCCGACCTGCGGGTGGTCCAGGAACTCCTGGGTCATGCCAGCTTGCAGACGACCCAGGTCTACACTCATGTGAGCAAAGAGCGGTTGCGCTCGGTGTACGAGGCGACGCACCCGAGGGCGTGAGGGGGAGGCGGTGACGACGGACGACGACTCCACGACTCGGCTGTGGGCCGAGTACAAGGACAACGGCGACCGCCAGATCCGCGATCAGCTGATCGTCCTCTACTCCCCGCTGGTCAAGTACGTGGCCGCCCGTGTGGCGGTCGGCCTTCCCCAGCACGTGGACGGGTCCGACCTGGTGAGCTACGGGATCATCGGGCTGATCGACGCCATCGACCGGTACGACCCCGTGCGCAAGGTCAAGTTCGAGACCTACGCCATTCCCCGGATCAAGGGCGCCATCATCGACGAGCTCCGCGCCATCGACTGGGTGCCGCGCTCGGTGCGCTCCAAGGCCCGTGCCGTGGAGCAGGCCTACGCCGCCTTGGAGGCTTCGCTTCTGCGTACGCCCACCGACGCCGAGGTGGCGGCGGAGCTCGGGATCTCCGAGAAGGAATTGCAGGAGATCCTGCGCCAGATCTCCTTCGTCGGCGTGGCCGCCCTGGACGAGGTGTTCTCGGTGGGGGGCGAGCGGGGGGACAGGACGACGCTGGGCGACACCATCCCCGATGCCGCCGAGGGCCCAGGCGCGCTGTTCGAGGACAAGGAGTCCAAGGAGATCCTGGCCCAGGCCATCCGCCAGCTGGGCGAGCGGGAGCGCACCGTCCTGTCGCTGTACTACTACGAAGGTCTCACCCTGGCCGAGATCGGCGAGATCCTCGGCGTCACCGAGAGCCGCGTCTGCCAGATCCACACCAAGGCCGTCCTCCAGTTGCGGGGGAGGCTGACGGAGAAGTCGTCCGACAACGACGGGCGCCCTCCGGCCGGCGGGGCGTCCGACGGCCGGGCCGGCGGCGGCCGTTCGGGCGGCGGGCGCCGTGGCCCTCGGCCCCGGATCGGCGCCACCGGCTGAAGTCCAGGTCCCGGTTCCGGCTGGAGCCGGTGTCGGGTACCATCGGTCGTCCCGCCGCGGTGGCGGGAACCACAGATCCGCACCGAAGCACCCGGGCGCGTCCACGGTCGTCCCCCTCGGGGGGCGCAGCGCCGGGGAAGCACAACCGATGGGAGGAATTGCCGTGGCCGTCGTCACGACGCGGCAGCTGCTAGAGGCCGGGATGCACTTCGGCCATCAGACGCGCCGTTGGAACCCGAAGATGCGCCGCTACATCCTGGGCGAGCGCAACGGGATCTACATCATCGACCTGAACGAGACCCTGAAGGGCCTCGAGACCGCCTACTCCTACATTCGTGACCTGGTGGCCAAGGGGGGCGTCCTGCTCTTCGTCGGCACCAAGAAGCAGACCCAGGGCCCGGTGGCCACCTACGCCGAGGCGTGCGGAATGCCGTACGTCAACGAGCGCTGGCTGGGCGGGATGCTGACGAACTTCTCCACCATCTCGTCGCGGGTGGGCAAGCTGCGGGAGTACGAGGCCATGGAGCGGGCCGGGGACTTCGACGCCATGCCCAAGAAGGAAGGACTCCGGCACCGGCGCGAGCTCGAGAAGCTCCGGCGCAACCTGGGCGGCATCCGGCACCTCGACCGCCTCCCCGATGCCATCTTCGTGATCGACACGAAGAAGGAGCACATCGCCGTGACCGAGGCCAACAAGCTCCAGATGCCCATCGTGGCCGTGGTCGACACGAACTGCGACCCCGACGTCATCACCTACGTGATCCCCGGCAACGATGACGCCATCCGCTCGGGCGCCCTGATGTGCCGGGTGGTGGCCGAGGCCGTCATCGAGGGCCAGTGGATCTCCGATCACCGTCCCGCCCCGCCGGCGCCGGCACCCACCCCGGGCCGGGGCCGGGCCACGCCCACGCCCACGCCCGCCGCCTCCGCCCCCAGCGCGCCGGCAGCGCCGCCGGCCGCGGCCGAGGGTGCGGCCGGCGAGGAGACGGCATCGGACGCGCCCCAGGCCGCCGTGGCTACGGCTGAGCCCCCCGCGGCCGCCAACAGCCCGGCCCCGAGCGACAGCCCGGCCGCGGCCGGCGGCACCGAGGAGTCCTGAGCAACATGCCTACCTTCACCGCCAAGGACGTCCAAGCCCTGCGCCAGTCCACCGGCGCCGGGATGATGGACGCCAAGCGCGCCCTGGAGTCGGCCGACGGCGACATGGAGGCGGCCCGGCGCTGGCTGCGCGAGCAGGGTCTGGCCGGCGCGGCCAAGCGGGCCGACCGCGAGGCGTCCCAGGGGGCAGTGGCCCTCGCCGTCGACAACGGCGCCGCCGCCATCGTCGAGCTGCGCTGCGAGACCGACTTCGTGGCCAAGGCCGACGACTTCGTCGCCTTGGTCGACGAGCTGGCCTCGTTGGTGGCGGCCAAGGGCGAAGCCGCCGTCACCGAGCGGGCCGACGCCATCGACAACCTGAAGACCACGCTCAAGGAGAACATTTCGGTCGGGCAGATGGTGCGCTTCGAGCTCTCCGCCGGCGCCACCGTGGGGACGTATCTCCACGTGCAGTCGGGACGCGGAGTCAACGCGGTGCTCGTCGAGATGCAGGGTGGGAGCGACGACCTGGCCCACGACGTCGCCGTGCACATCGCCTTCGCCCGCCCTGCCTATCTCCGCCGTGACGAGGTCCCCGAGACCGACGTGGCGGCCGAGCGCGAGACCGTCGAGGCCATCGCCCGTAAGGAAGGCAAGCCCGAGGCGGCCATGGCCAAGATCGTCGAGGGCCGGATGAACGGATGGTTCAAGGACCGGGTGCTGCTCGAGCAGGCCTACGCCCGTGACGAGAAGAAGTCGATCAGCGACCTGATCGGTAGCGCGGAGATCCTGCGCTTCGCGCAGGTCGTGGTGGGCAGCTGAGGCCCGGCGCCCCCGTGCTCACGGCCGACGCGCGAGCTGCCGGAGACGAGGCGGCGCGCCGCCGTCGCATCGTCCTCAAGATGTCGGGTGAGGCTCTCGCCTCCTCGGCTTCGGACGAGACCATCGACACCGCGGTGGTGGAGCGACTCGCCCGCGAGATCGTCACCGCCCGCGAGGAGCTCGATCTGGAGCTCGCCATCATGGTGGGTGGCGGCAACATCTGGAGAGGCGCCTCCATCCAGGGACGCAGCATCGACCGGACGACGTCCGACACCATGGGCATGCTGGCCACCGTCATCAACGCGCTGGCCCTGCAGGACGCCATCGAGCGGCTGGGTCAGCCCACCCGCGTGCTGTCGGCCGTGCACATGGCCGAGGTGGCCGAGCCGTACATCCGGCGCCGGGCCATCCGCCACCTGGAGAAGGGCCGGGTGGTCATCTTCGCCGCCGGCATGGGTAACCCGTACTTCACCACCGACACGTCCGCCGCCTTGCGCGCTGCCGAGATCGAGGCCGAGCAACTGCTGAAGGGCACGCACTCGGGTGTCGACGGCGTCTACACCGCTGATCCGAAGATCGAGCCGTCGGCCGAACGCTACGACTCGCTCACCTTCATGGAGGTCGTGAGCCGCGACCTGCGGGTCATGGACATGACGGCCATCACCTTCTGCAAGGACAACGGCCTGCCGGTTCTGGTGTTCGACCTCATGGCCCCCGGCAACCTCCGTCGTGCGCTCGCCGGCGAGGAGATCGGTACGCTGATCAAGTGACCGACGACGATCTCTCCAGCGTGGTCCTGGCGGACTCCCGTGACCGCATGGAGAAGGCGGTGTCGCACACGCAGAGTGAATTCGGCGGGGTGCGGTCGGGCCGGGCCACCGCCGGTCTGGTGGAGCATCTCAAGGTCGATGTCTACGGCTCGGAGATGGAGCTTCGGCAGATCGCCGGCCTCAGTGTCCCCGAGGCCCGTTTGCTCGTGATCTCGCCCTATGACAAGTCGACGGTCCAGTCGATCGAGAAGGCGATCCAGTCCTCCGACCTGGGGATCACTCCATCGAACGACGGCACCGTGATCCGCCTCACCTTTCCGCCGCTCACCGAGGAGCGGCGCAAGGACCTGGTGAAGGTGGTGCGGCACAAGGCGGAGGAAGGCCGCGTGGCCATTCG
Organism: Acidimicrobiales bacterium; assembly: GCA_035308625.1. Lineage (GTDB taxonomy): Bacteria > Actinomycetota > Acidimicrobiia > Acidimicrobiales > UBA8190 > DATGGF01. The sequence goes on from DATGGF010000193.1 coordinate 13,570, forward strand.
TAATCTGCGCCGGGCCGCTCGGCACGAGCTCGAAGGCCTGGAACACGACGGGGAGATCTCCTCCGACAGTCTCGAGCGCGCCGAGCGCGAGCTCGAGAAGCTCACCCACGACATGGTGGCGGCCGTCGACAAGCTCCTGGCCCACAAGGAGCAGGAGTTGCTCGAGATCTGACAGAGCGCCGGCGGCAGCATCGGCCGGCGGGGAGGCGAAGTGGACGAGCACGACGAGCACGAGCCGGACAGCCTGTTCCCGAGCGAACCGGTGACCGAGCGGGTCCGGATCGTCGGGGCGGAGACCGCGGGCTCGATGAC
>DATGGF010000194.1:0-11961 GCA_035308625.1 Acidimicrobiales bacterium
TTCCCTGAGCAGCGCTGCCATGTTCGCCTCCCTTCCCACACCGGGTGTCCCGGGAGCACCGTCGTCAACGGACGCGGCGTTGTCAAGGCACGAGGTCACCGATAGGGTCCCCCGACGTCCGACCAGCCTGACCGAGGGGGATCGCATGGAAGGCCTGCTCTACGGGGTCCGCCCCGAGCCGTGGACGGCGCCCGACGACTCCAATCCGTTGTTGGCCGGGTTGGCCCGCGTGCCCATGCGCCTCACCGAGATCGACATGCCCACGCCGCGGCGATCCGACTGGGTGGTGGCCAAGACCCGCCTCACCGGCATCTGCGGGTCCGATGCCAAGCAGGTCTTCATGGACTTCGGCGAGGAGAACCTCGACAGCCCGCTCGGCCATCTCTTCACCTTCCCCACCGTGCTCGGGCACGAGGTGGTGGCCGACGTGGTCGAGCTCGGTCCCGACGCCCGGGGGCTCGAAGTGGGCCAGCGGGTGGTGCTCAATCCGTGGCTGTCGTGCGGTCCCCGCGGCATCGACCCACCGTGCCCGTCGTGCGTGGCGGGGGACCTGAGCCTGTGCTGGCACTTCACCGACGGCGATCTGGCCGCCGGCATCCACACGGGCACTTCGAAGGACGCCCCCGGTGGGTACGCCGAGTACTTCCCTGCGCACGACTCGATGCTCATCCCCGTGCCCGATTCGGTGCCCGACGAGCAGGCGGTGTTCGCCGACCCCTTCGCCGTGTCGCTCCACTCGGTCACCCGGCACCCACCGCGCCCGGGGGGCAAGGCGCTGGTCTACGGCGCCGGGGCTCTCGGGTTGTGCGCCACCGCCATCTTGCGGGCGCTGTACCCCGACGTCGAGGTCATGACGGTGGCCCGGTTCCCTGCCCAGCAGAAGATGGCCGCCTCGCTCGGGGCGACGGTGGTCGAGCCCGAGCCCCGGCTCGCCCTCATCGAACGCGCCGCCGAGTGGTCCGGTGGACGGCTCCAGCCCATCGCCCAGGGACTGCCCATGGCCCACCCCGGCGGGATCGACGTCGTGTACGACACCATCGGCAAGCCCGAGACGTTCGAGGTCGGCGTGCGCCTGCTCTCGACCCGGGGGACGCTGGTGAAGAGCGGTGTGCACGGGCCGGCGCGCTGGGAGTGGTCACCGCTGTACTTCAAGGAGATCACCTGGGTGGGGTCGAACGCCTTCGGCATCGAGGAGGTCGACGGTGTGCGCAAGCACGGCATCGCGCATTACCTCGACCTGGTGGCGGCCGGCCGGGTGGACCTGTCGGGCATGCTGACCCACACCTTCCGGATCGAGCAATGGCGCGACGCGTTCACCGCGCTCGCCACTCAGCAGCAGAGCGGCGCCATCAAGGTGGCTTTCGACTTCCGCTAGCCGCCGGCCCAGCTCCGACTCGGCGCCGCCAGCCCTCCCACGTGCCGCCGCACCTTTCGGGTCCACCATGTCCCGGCTTCGGCGTCCACCGCTGACCCGGGGGCACGGCGGGGTGGTTCCCTGGCAAGATGAGGCCGGCTGCGGCCGCGGCCGAGTGCCTGGGGGAGCGCATGGCGACAAAACAGCCGGTCACCGATTGGGCTACGGACTTCGACGTCCTCGACCCCAACTACGTGGCCGACCCGTTCTCCATCTGGGACGACCTCCGCATTGGGTGTCCCGTCGCCCACACCGACCGCCGGGGCAGCACCTGGCTCCCCACCCGCTACGCCGATGTCACCGCCATCGCCCACGACATCGAGCACTTCAGCTCGCTCGAGGTGGCGGTCATCCCCTTCGACGGCGAGCCACCCGAGGACCCGGTCCTGCCCTACGGGCTCCCGCCCATCTCGGCCGACCCACCTCTGCACACCTGGACGCGGCGGCTGCTGCTCCCGTGGTTCTCCCACCGCAAGGTCGGCGAGTACGAGGCCATGACCCGCGCGTTGTGCGCTCGTCTCGTCGATGGGTTCGCCTCGACCGGGAAAGCTGACGCCGCGGCCGGCTACGCCCAGCAGATCCCGGTACGGGTGATTGCCGCCATCCTGGGTGTCCCCGACACCCTGGCCGACACCTTCACCGGCTGGGTGCGCGATGTCCTCGAATTCGCCGACGACCCCGAGCGCCGCCGTTCGGGCGTCGAGAACCTCATCAACTACTTCATCGCCGAGCTGGCCCAGCGCCGCCAACACCCGGGCGACGACCTCATCAGTGCCCTGCTCCAGACCGAGGTCGACGGCGTGCCGGTGGAGGAGAGCGTGGTGCTGGGCACGGCTGCCCTGGTGCTCATCGCCGGCGTCGACACCACCTGGAGCGCCATTGGTTCGGCCCTGTGGCATCTGGCCACCCATCCCGACGACCGGCGCCGGCTGGTGGACGAACCCGAGGTCATGGACTTCGCCGTGGAGGAGCTGCTGCGGGCCTATTCGCCGGTGACCATGGCCCGGGTGGTGGCCAAGGACGTCGAGTACGCCGGCTGCCCGATGAAGGCGGGCGACCGGATCCTCATGGCGTTCCCGGCGGCCAACCGCGACCCCGCGGTCTTCGAGAACGCCGACCAGGTGGTGATCGACCGGGCGGTGAACCGGCACGTGGCCTTCGGATCGGGCATCCACCGCTGTGCCGGCTCGAACCTGGCCCGCATGGAGCTGCGCGTGGCGCTCGAGGAATGGTTGAAGCGCATCCCCGAGTTCCGGCTGGCCGAGGGGGCCGAAGTGGCCTGGGCCGGTGGACAGGTGCGGGGGCCCCGGATCCTGCCGGTGGTCTTCCCGTGAAGGTCACCGTCGACCCGGATCGCTGCCAAGGCCACAGCCGCTGCTACTCGCTCGTGCCCGAGGTGTTCGACACCGACGACTTCGGTACGAGCACGGTGAAGGGTGACGGGACCGTGCCGGCGGAGTTGGAGGACCGTGTGCGCCTGGCCGTGGCCAACTGCCCCGAAGGCGCCATCTCCTTGTCCGAGGAATAGGTCCGTGCTCCGACGCTCCCCCGTGATCGCCGGCGCCCTGGCTGTCGGCGCCGCGTTCGGCCTGGCTGCCTGCAGTTCGGGGGGCACGCCCCAGAACTCCATCGCCGGCAACGTGGTGAAGATCGCGGTGGAAGGCCCCATGACGGGGGATCAGTCCTCCACCGGTATCGACATGTGGCGCGGCGCCTCGCTCATGGCGGCCACGGTCAACCAGTCCGGCGGCGTGTTGGGCAAGCACATCGAGATCGTCAGGGTCAACGACCAGGCCCAGGCTTCGAGAGCGGTGGCGGTGGCTGAGCGGGCCATCGGCAAGCACATCGAGGCGGTGGTGGGGCCGTACAACTCGGCCGTGGGCCTCGAAAACCTGCCCGTCTACCTGCGCGCCGGTGTGGTGGTGGTGCGGCTCACGAGCAATCAGAAGACCAACAGCATGGGCATCACGCTCCAGCCCATGGACTACCAGGTCGCTCCGTTCGAGGCGTCGGCGGTGGAGAAGATGGCCGGCCATCAGCGTGTGGCCATTGTCTACGACACCTCCGCCTACACCTCCGGCGTGGCCGACCAGATGAAGACCTTGCTCACGGCGGCCGGCATCCCGGTGGTGGCCTACCAGTCGTTCACGAGCACGCAGACCCAGTTCGCCGATGTGCTCACGGCGGTGAAGGCGAGCTCGCCCACGGTCGTCTACTACGACGGGTACGACCCGCAGGCCGAGGACCTGGTGAAGCAGGCGGCCGCCATGGGCGTGCCCGGCACCTGCCTGGTGGACGGACTGGCGGCGCAGGGGCCGACCTTCCTGAGCACGGTGCCTCTCGCCCTGGCGCAGAAGTGCGTCTTCAGCGGTGTCCCCACCGCGGCGCAGTTCTCCGACGCCAGCTCGTACGTCACGGCGTACAAGGCCGCCTACCACGAGGACCCGGGGACGTGGGGCGTCTTCGCCTACGACTCGCTCGGCGCGCTGGTGCACGAGATCCAGGCGGTGGGCAGCTTGAGCCCGGCCAAGGTGAACGCGGCGCTGCTCCACCTGTCCGGTTACGCGGGTGCCACCGGGACCACCACGATCGACCCCGCCACCGGCAACCGCCTCGATCCTCCGCTCGTCATGCAGATCGTGGACCCGACCGGGCACTACGTGGTGTCGCCCGATTGGTCCCAGCGGGGCGCGCTGCCCTCGTTGCCGTCGTTGTAGCGCGATGCGGGTCCACGTCTTCCGGCTGCTGGCTGCCAGCCTGTTCGTCGCCGGCGCGCTGGCCCTGCCGGGCGCCCGGGCCGGGGCCAACCCCCCACCGATCGGCATCTCATCCAGTCCTACCTCGGTGCCGGCCTTCATGACGCTGTACGGGTGGGCCGACAACTCGCCACCGGGCACGATCATCGCCAACCCGTGCCTGCATGCCGGAGCAGGAGGCACCGGGACGTACGCCGATCCCATCACCTTCGCCACCGACGTGAGCGAGGTGGGTTGGTGCGTGCGCATCTACGTCCCCTACATGCACCGCTACTTCATCCACGAGGACGAGTGCTCCGAGTGCGACGCCAATTGGAGCCAGAGCGGGCTTTACCGCTTCGACATGTGGGCCGGCGGCGACGCCAACTCGCGCTCGGCACCCGAGCACCAGGCACTGCTGCGCTGCGAGAGCACCTGGACACGGGCCAACTCACCCACGGACCCCAACAACCCGACGATCATCGTCAACCCGCCCGACAACCTGCCGGTGACCACCGCGCCCATCTTCTCCCCGCCCACGTCGTGCTGGCAGCCGGTGTCGATGACGAACCCGGGCCGCCAGACCTCGGTGGTGAGCACGGCGGTGTCGCTCCAGATCCATGCGATGGACACCACCGCCGGGCAGACGCTCACGTATTCGGCCCTCAACCTGCCTCTGGGCCTGCACATCGACTCGACCTCGGGGTTGATCTCCGGTGTGCCCACCACCCGCCAGCACGCCCGGGTGACGGTGTCGGCGGCCGACACCTACAACTCGGCCACCGTGGTCGTGCGCTGGACGGTGAAGCCGGCCCGCCGGCCCTAGTCCCGGTCGCCTCCCTCGGGGATCCACTTCCCCGAGTCCCGCCACTGCACCGCCTCGTGGAAGCCGCGCTCGGCGGCCAACGCCTGGAACCAGCGACCCTCGGGGGAGTGGCGGGCCACGCCGTCGAAGAACGTGGCTAGGACCTGGGTGTTGCCGATCCCCATCGTCTCGTAGGCCTGGTTGATCATGAGCTTCTGCATGGCCAGCTGATTGGTGGGCACGCCGGCCATGCGGTCGGCCAGCTCCTCCACCCGGGCGTCGAGACGGTCGGCGGGTACGGCTTCGAGCACCAGCCCCCAGTCGGCGGCCTGACGTCCGTCGATGGTGTCGCCGGTGAGCAGCATGCGCTTGGCCCGCTCCGCGCCCAACCGGTAGACCCACATCCCGGTGGTCGGGCAGCCCCACACCCGGGCCGGCATGTAGCCGATGCGGGCGTCCTCGGCCATGACGACGAGGTCGCAGCACAGGGCGATGTCGCTCCCGCCCGCCACGGCGTAGCCCTGCACCCGGCACACGGTGGGCTTGAGCGAGCGGAACAGGCTCATGAAGTCGTCGGTGTTGCGCTTCATCACCCGGTAGTCGCGGATCGGGTCCCACACCTCGCGTTGGGTGCCCACGCCTCCCTCGGCGAACTCCTTCAGGTCGTAGCCGGCACAGAAGGCGCGGCCCTCGCCCCGCAGCACGATGACGTGCACGGCGGGGTCGGCATTGGCCAGGTCGACGGCGCGGTGGATCTCCCCGGGCATGGCCGCGTCGATGGCGTTGAGGCGGTCGGGGCGGTCAAGGGTGATGTACGCCTTGCGATCGGCCGTCTCGTAGCGCAGCGAGGTGAACCCTGCGTCAGGCACGCCGGCTCGTCCTCCGTTCGGGCGTCGCCGGCTCAGGCCGGGCGACTGGCGGACCCGGCGCCAGTGTGGGCCCCGGGGCCGAGCCGGGTGCGCAGCTCCGCCTCGTAGTCGCGGACGGCGGGCCCGGCGTGCTGGGCCTTCAGGGCGGTGAGCACCGGGTAGCCGGCGTCGCGCTCGGCGTCCCACTCGTCGGCGAAGCGCCCGCTCTCGATGTCGTCGGCCAGGGCGCGCATCGTGGTGAGGAAGTCGACATGGTCGAACCGGCCCCGCCGGCTCAGCTGCCCGTACTGGCTGGTGGGCGAATGGAACTCGGACTGCACGGCATAGCCGACCTCGCGCAGCAGCCGGTAGGTCCGCTCCACCTCCCCCGACAGCACCAGCTCGGTGACGATGGCCTCGATGGGGATGCCGTGCTCGGCCATGATCTGGACGAAGGCGTTGTTCACCGCGGTGAGCGCCGGGGACAGCACCTGCTCGACCCCGAGGTCCAAAAACGCCTCCTGCACCGCTGTGAGCTCGATGCCGCCCTGACGAAGGCCGCCGATCGCCCGGGCCACCGCCAACACCCGAGGCAGCGCCCGCCCGGTCACGTCGCGGTGGACACCCACGGCCGAGATGAAGCCGACGCCCTCTTCGTAGCAGAGGCGCACCTCGGGACCGAGCATGCGGGGCGCCACCAGGCCGGCGTCACCCCGGGGCGAGACGCGTCCGAAGGCCAGGCAGTACCCGCTCGCCACCACCAGGCACGACTCCGGACCGGGGTCGAGGGCGACAGAGGGGATGACGTCGTCGGGCACGAGCACGCACACCACGTCCGCTTCGTTGGCCGCGCCGAGTTCGTGCGTCTCGAAGCCGTCCGCTTCGGCGGCCTCCCGGGTGGCGTCGCGTCGGACGCACACCACCGGGGCGCACCCGCTGTCGCGCAGGTTGAGTGCCCACGAACGGCCCTGGTTGCCGTATCCGACGACGGCCACCGTTTGGCCGGCCAGCGCGGCCGGATCGGCGTCGTCCTCGTAATAGATCGTCGTCATGGCCCGATTATGGTCCAGCGTCCCGCTGGTCGTCCCGGTACCGCGCTCCGCTCAACACGGCTCCGACAGGTTGACGGCAGCGAAGGTGACGAGCGCGTCCTGGATGTTCTGGGGGTCGTAGACGACCTGGTCGTTGGTGTCGCTGTAGCTCAGCTTGACTCCCACGACCCCCGACGGGTCTCCGATCGACGGGTGGGCGGCCGCCGTGGCGGCCAATGTCGCACTGGTGACGTCGAACAAGCCGCAGCTCCCGCGGTTGGTGGCGACGGTGACGGACCCCGCCCGGGCGTCGGGCGGCAGGTACTTGAGGATCGCCGCCTGGGCCTTCGCCAATGGCGTGCGCGACGGGAAGCTCTGGTCGTAGCCCAGCACCAGACCGTCGCGCACGAGCACATTGGTGAACTCGTAGGTCTGGCCGCTCTCGCCGTTGACGAGGCCGGGACCGAAGCACGGGCTTGTCGCTCCGCAGGCGTCCCCGCTGTCCATGCCCAGCGCGGCGGTGAAGGCGCTGACCGGCGAACCCAGACCGGCCGCCGCCGTTGAGTTAGCCGTCGAGGAGGTCGAGTGCCCGGATACGGCTCCGGAATCACTCGTGGGCGCGGAGGACGACGTGGACGGCGCACCGGTCACGGAGGCCGCGCTCGGTGCCGGCGGGCCACCCGAGCAGGCGGCCAGGAGCAGGCCGGCGGCCAGGATCCCGGTGCCCACCGCCGATGGGCACCGGCGACGAAACATGGTCACAGGGCCGCTCGCCAGGGTGTCAGGTCGAGCTTGGGGTAGCGCTTGGCCGTTTCGTCGAGGAGTGCTTCGGTCCAGATGGGATGGCCGGGTTGTGGGAAGCCGAAGAGCGCCAGCTCCCGGAGGCTCGATTGCTCGACGAATCCGGTCCACTCCGGGCTCGTCGATCGCGACTGCTGGGTGTCGTAGCCGATCCACTCCTGGCCGCCGTGCTTGAAGGCCAGGGCCAGGGTGATGCGAGCGGTATCCGTGGCGCCGAAGGTATTGCCCCGGTGCCACACGTTCGAGCGGTAGGCGAGGTAGGAGCCCCGCACGCCGGGTGCCGGGCGTTCGGCCGCGTAGATGGACGGGTCCATCTTGGGCAGGATCACCGGGTAGGGGGAGTCGACACCGGCGGAGTCGGGCACCGTGACGAGCAGCGTCGGGTTCTCCTGTTCGGTGACGTCGGTCAGGTAGAGGAAGCCCGTCAGGTTCCACCACGGCGGCTCGCCCACGGCCGGCAGCCACGAGTGGTTTCTGTCGGTGTGCATGGGCTGCTCGTAGTTGGTCAGTCCGCCGTACTTGGCGCTGGCCTGGGCTTGGTAGAGACGGATGTCGGTCGAGCCCAGGGCGCGCTCGGCGAAATCGACCAACGACGGGTGCACGCAGAGGCGATTGAGCACGCCCGAGCCGGCGAAGGGGAAGACTCCCGCCCAACGTTGCTGGGGGCTGCGGAACCCCGGGCCCTCGGCCGGCCACTCGTACGCCTCCTTTGGCTCGAGGGGGCGACCGCGGCGACGCTCCAACTCGCCCTCGGGATCGGCGTGGTACTCCTCATTGGTGGGGAAGAGCAGATGGAGGTCTTCGGCCACGGCGTCGATCTCGTCGGTGCCGATGAGCCCGTGGAGCACCACCCAGCCGTCGCGGCGCCACGTCTCGACTTCCTGCGCGGTGGCCAGCCTCGAGCTCATGGTCCCCCCTCCCACCCGGCATTCTTTCAGCCGTGCCCGGGGCCCGTCCCGATCAGAGCGAGCCTTCGACTTCGAGCCCCGAGGGGCTGGGCTCGAGCGCCAGCACCCGGTAGGGGGTCCCGGCCAGAGCGCCCTCGAAGGCCGAGCGCGCGGCCGAGGATGGATGGAGCACCGTTACCGAGCCACCGGGCCCGCCCGCGCCGTTGACCTTCCACCCGAAGGCACCGTGGTCGTTCGCCCGGCCGAACACCTCGTCGGCGTCGGAGCTCACCAGTGTCGGGTGCAGACGTCGTTGCGCGTCGGTGCCGTCGAGCATGGCCCGGCCGAAGGCTGCGGCGTCCTGCACCACCACGGCCCGGCGTGCCGAAAGCGCGGCCTGGCGTAGGGCCTCGAAGACCTCGGGCCCGCGCCGGCGGGCATCCTCGATCACCTGCCGGTGGACGGCGGACGAGTCGTGCGGCCGGCCCAGGCTGACGGTTGTGAAGCACTGGGCCAGCTCGGGCCAGTCGGGGAGCCTCCGCACCTTCGCCTCCGGGTAGGGCTCGACCTCGACGAAATTGATGCCACCGAAGGCGGCGGCCAGCTGGTCCTGGATGCCACTCTCCTGGCCGAGCACGTTCACCTCGAGCCGGTGGGCGCCGTAGGCCAGTTCCCGGGGAGAGGGCTCGTCCGAACGGAGCTCGTGCAGGGCCCCGAGCAAGGCCACGGCGATGGCGGCGGAGGTGCCCAGCCCCGACCCGGGCGGCACGAACGAGCGCACATGGATTTCGGCACCGATGTCGTCCGGAGGTGGCACCGCGTCCAGGGCGGCCTCGAGAAGCGGGTGACGACGACCGCGCGAAGGATCACCGGGAACGATCGAGTACCGGTCGCCGAAATCCTCGACGTCGATGACGACGGCTCCAGGGCCACCGCCGGCCTCTACGGTCACCTCGACACCAGGGCGCACCGCCACGTGCACGACCCGGCCCGGCCCGCCGAACCAGGTGTCGGTCCAGCCGCCGATGTCGCAGATGCGCACCGGCGCGGTCGCCCGGATCACGGCCGTACCGAGCGGATCAGACGGGCGGAGTGGATTCGGGCGCCCGCGGGCTGCTCATCGCGATGGCTCCGGCGACACCGATAGGGCCAGGCGGGCGGTGGCCAGACGCCGCAGCTCCTCCACCTTGATCTTGGCGTTGCCCGTCATGACCAGGTCGGCCTCGTCGAAGAAGAGCACGTGCCGGGGGATCTTGTAGGAGGCCAGCCGCCCCCGCAGGAAGGCGCGCACGCCGTCCTCGTCGACGGGCCGGCCCGGATGGGCCACCGCACACACCACCACCACCTGGCCGAGCGTGTCGTGGGGCACGCCCACGGCCAAGGCACTGTGCAGGTCGGGATGGTGGAGCAGCTCGGTCTCGATCTCGACCGGCGACACGTTGGCCCCGCCGGTCTTGATGAGATCGTCGGTCCGGCCGAGCCAGTGCAGCCGACCCTCGTCGTCCACCATCCCCGCGTCCCCGGTGGGGAAGAAGCCGTCGGTGTCGAAGACCTCCTCGGGCGCCACCTTCAGATAGCCCTTCATCAGGGTCGGCCCCTTGACCCTGATCTCCCCCGGCGCGCCGGCCGGGAGCGGTACACCCGTCTCCCGATCGACGATGCGCACGACGTTCCCCGGGAGGATGATCCCTTCGTTGCCCTCGCGTTCGGAGGCGGGGGTGTCGGCCGGGAGCGAGCTGATGATGGTGAACGTCTCGGTGAGCCCGTACGCGGCCCGCGGGCTCCACACGTCACCGACGTGCACCGTGGGGTGCCGGCCGAAGCTCGTGAACTCGACGACGTGCCGCAGCGACGACAGGTCGGTGCCCTCCCACGACGGGTGGTCCTCCAGGGCGGCCAGCTGGTGGGGCCAGGCATGCGGCGAGGTGACCCGTTCCGACTCGAGCAGCGCCAGTGCCTCCCCCGGGTCGAAGAGCTCCTGCAGTACCAGGCAACCGCCGGCGGCCAGGGTGGCTCCCATGACCATGCAGAAGCCGGCCGTCCAGAAGAAGGGGAAGGCGCTCCACACCCGCACGCTCGGATCGAGCCGCAATTGCTGGGCGAAGCGCCAGCTCTGCAGGGCGCAGGGCCGGTGTGCGTGGAGAACGCCCTTGGGCATGCCGGTCGAACCCGAGGTGTAGATGATCACGGCGTCGTCGTAGGGCGACACTGCGTCGGACCGGTCGGCCAGGGCGGCATCGCTGATGGCGTCCCCGGTGCGGAGGAAGGCGTCGTACTCGGGCGTGCCCAGCGTGAGATGACGCCGGAGATGGGGGAGTTGGCCGGTGATCGCCCCGAGTTGGGCCTCGTAGTCGTGATGGCCGAGACGGTGTTGGGAAAGCAGCAACGCCGCGTCGCAGTGCCCCAGCACCTGCGCGAGTTCCCTGGGCTCGTAGAAGGTGTTCAGCGGCACCAGGACCCCGCCGGCGAGGGCGACACCGAAACATGCCGCCACCCACTCGGGCCGGTTGCCCATGAGGAGCGCCACCCGCGTGCCTTTGTCGACCCCGGCCGCGACCAGAGCCTTGGCCAGCTTTCGGGATTCGGCTTCCAACCGGCCGTAGTCCCACCGCTCGACGCCGCCGTCACCGGTGGGGAAGGCGATGGCCTCCCGGTCGCGGTGACGGGCCGCCGTCTCGCGCAGCAGTCCTCCGAGGGTGAGGCTTCCGATCCCTGCTTCGGTCTCGAGCGGAGGGCCGGCGAACGTCCCCGCCGGGGCCGTCATGCCGGCAGTTCGACCTCGACGGGGCCCTTGGCCATGACCGAACCGTCCTGGTTGGTCATGACCACCTCCAGGGTGACAAGCGTGGCGCCCAGCATGGGATCGTGGCGCGCCGCGGTGACCTCGGCATCGAGCAACGTGAGATCGCCGTCGAAGGCCGGGAACCGGTACTGGACGTTCGAGTGCCGGATGAAGCCGCGGTCGCCGGCCCAGGCCGACACGTAGTCGAGCACCCACGCCCCCATCGACGCCCCGTAGCCGTAGCCCCGGGGCATGCCGATCAGTTGCGCGTGCTCCTCGTCGGTGTGCCCGCGCGACGGCCCGTGGTAGAGCCCGTCGCCCAGCTCGGGATTCTCCTTCGCTCCCTCGAGGTCGCGGTCCATCTCGTCGAGCCAGCCGGCTTCGCTCAGGTGGTCCGGTCCCTCGTGCTCGGAGGAGCCCCACACGGTGAACGTGTAGGCGCGCCACTCGCTGGCCAGGCTGGGGAGCGAATGCGGTCCCATGGGACGGGTGGGCAGCTTCATGCCGGTGGTGATGGAGTCGAGGGTGGGGGCGGCGTCGCCAGCCATGGAACGGATCCACCGCATGCGCCGCTCTTCGATGTCGTCGAGTTGCTGATGCGTCCACGTAGGACGCGGCGCGGCCTGCTCGAAGAAACGCTTCTCCCGGGCCACGTCGG
>DATGGF010000195.1:0-3761 GCA_035308625.1 Acidimicrobiales bacterium
CACCGACGCCGAACGCCGGTTCCTCGTCGAGCGGCTGCTCGAGGCCGTGCTCCTGCTCTGACCCGAGGAGGGCCGGCACCAGCCAGGAGTAGCCTTCCGGAATGGACCGACGGGTCCGCCGGACGCAGAACGCCCTACGCAACGCCTTCGTCGCCCTCGTCCTCGAGCGTGGCTACGAGAGCTTGAGCGTCGAGGACATCACCGAGCGGGCCGATGTGGCCCGAGCCACCTTCTACAGCCACTACGCCGACAAGGAAGCGCTCTTCACCGCCATCTTCGGTGACCTGGTCGATGCATTGGTGACCCGGGTAGCGGCGGTGCCGGTCCAGAGAAGCGTCATCAACACCAAGTCGGTACTAGGCGAGCTCTTCTCTCATGCCGAGGAGCTGGCCGACCTCTACCAGGTCTGTCTCAGCCGCACCGGCAGCGCCCGGGCCCGTGACGCCTATGTGGCCACGGTGGCCCGAGCGGCCGAGGCCCGCTTCGCCGAGCGCATCCGGCAGGCCGGGAGCTCGCCGCGCGTCCCCGTCGCTCTCATCGCACTGGCGTTCGCCGGCGCCCACACCGCGCTGCTCACCGACTGGCTCGAGCGGGGCCGGCCCTGGCCCGCCGACGACATGGCCGAGTTGGAGGCCCAGCTGCTCATGAACGGCTTCGGCTGGGCCTTCGGCATGGAATCCGAGACCTTCTCCATGGAGGAGCGCCCCGAACCGGTGGGCTGAGCGCCCACACAGCTCCCACAACGGGCCGCCAATTGCGGCGGCTGTGCCGGCCGGGGTCACCGGGGCCCCACCACGCGCCGTTCTCCTGACACCCGGCCCGCGGCGGTGCTGTGGCCGGCGGTGGACACGAGAACGGGAGCCGACATGCACGCACGCCGGTGGCTGCGCTTCTTCCCCGCGTCGACGGCCGGGGCGGTCGCCCTGGTTCTCTCCATCTCGGGCGGGGCATCGTCCACGCAGTCAGTGGCTACGACGCTGACGCCGCCGACCTTCTCCGCGCCACAGGAACTCCCCGACCAGACCGGAACGGGCGGGAGCCTCACCGGTGGGGAGCCATCGCTCACCATCGACGTGGTGAACGGAATCACGCACGTGTACGTGAGCTCACCCATCGGCGTGCCGGCCATCGCTGGTCAACTCACCGGCGGCGCCACCTGTGGCAACGGGGCGGCGTTCTGGCGCTCGGCGGACGGCGCCGGCAGCTTCTCCCCGGGACAGTGCATCGGGTCGGGCCTCGGCGGTGGCGACGACAGCACAGCGGTGACCCCGAATCACAACCTGTACCTGGCCGACCTGGAGGCGGTGGCGTCGGCGGTGTGCAAGTCGACCGACCTCGGCGCGACCTTCACGTCGGGCAACGGGATCGGTGGGTGCACCCAACTGGTGACCGATCAGACAGGGCCCGAGGACGACCGGCCCTGGCTGACCGGCGGACCACAGAACCAGCTCTACTTCACCTATCACGACTTCGCCTTCGGCCTGCCGCTCATCGAGCGCTCCGACAATGCCGGCTCGACCTTTCTGCCTTGCGGGAGCATCCTCCAACCGGGGAGCGCGGCGATGACCAACTACAGCCCGGCCGAAGGGACTCTCGTGGCCGACCCCGCCATCGACCGGGCCGGGAACCTCTACGTCGAGGTGTCGGAGCCGTCGAACACCAACACGTCGCAGCAGTTCCCCCTAACACACCTCTTCATGGCCGTAGGGAAGGGTGGCTGCAACAAGGGCACTGTCTTCAAGGACTCCACCATCTACGCCAACTCGGGCGCCAACCTGGGCAACATCTTCGACGCCGTGGCGGTCGACGGCGGCGGGACGATCTACGTCGTCGCCGCCGGGCAGACCACGAGCGCGTCCAAGACCTCCGACGTGTGGCTCTTCACCTCTCACGACGGCGGCACGACATGGAGCGCGCCCGTCCAGGTCAACGCCCCGGGCCTCACGGCCAACGCCATGCCAGCCATCGTCGGGGGCCCGGTGGCCGGCCAGGTGGCCGTCGGATGGTACGGGTCGTCGACCTCGAACACGCCGGACGACACCAACGACGTGTGGAACTACTACGTGGCCACCTCTACTCAGGGCGGTCTACCCGGCACCTTCGGCCAAGCCCAGGTCACGCCCACGCCGTTCCACTTCGGCGACATCTGTACCGAAGGTGTGTTCTGCGGCATGCCCGGCTTCCCCTCCAACCGCAACCTGCTCGACTTCACCTCGCTCGGGGTGGACCCGCTCACCGGGTGCGTGGTGGCAGCCATGCCGGGTGACCCGTACAACACCTTCGCCGTGCAGGCGGCCGGCAAGGGCACCGGCAACTCGAGTGTCTACGTGGCCCGCCAGACCGGGCGGTGCTTCGCCACCTCGTGAGGCCCGCTCCGGCCGGGCGCCGATATGCTCGGCCGGCCCGGCCAAGGAGGGCCCATGTCCGACATCGACCCTCGCGGCGCCATCTTCATCGACCCGGTGGCCTACGCCGACCAGCAGGCGTGGCACCAGGTCGCCGCCGAACTCCGGCGCGAGGCGCCGGTGCTGCGGGTCGAGGCCGAGGGCTACACCCCGTTCTGGGCCGTCACCCGGTACGACGACGTCTTCGCCGTGTCGCGCCACAACGAGCAGTTCCTGAACACCCGCAATTCCGTGCTGGGCCCCGACATCCAGTTCGAGATGCTCGGCACCATGGGGATCGAGCCGAAGACGCTCATCCACATGGACGGGATCGAGCACCACGACCACCGGGCCGTGGCCAACGCCTGGTTCCGCCCCCGGGCCGTGTCGCAACGCCAGGCCGACATCGACGCCATCGCCGACGCCTTCGTGGGCCGGTTCCGGGACCTGGGCGGGCGGTGCGACTTCGCCCAGGACATCGCCGTGCCCTACACCCTGCGGGTGATCATGAGCATCTTCGGCGTCCCCGAGGAGGACGAGCCCACCATGCTCCGTCTGACCCAGGGGCTCTTCGGGGCGGCCGATCCCGAGTACCTCGGCGACCTGAGCGATCCCTTCGCCATGGTGACGCTCACCATCGGCGAGTTCGAGGACTACTTCGCCGAGCTGGCCGACCGCCGCCGGGCCCGTCCCGAGGACGACCTGGCCACCGTGATCGCCAACGCCTCGGTGGGCGGCTGTCCCATGGACCGCCACGCCACCATGTGGTACTTCACCATCGTGGCCACCGCCGGCCACGACACCACATCGTTCGCCTTGTCGGGTGGGCTCGAGGCGCTGCTACGCCATCCCCGTCAGGTGACCCTGTTGCAGGATGATCCCTCGTTGGCGGTGAACGCCACCGACGAGATGATCCGCTGGACCTCGCCCGTCCGCCACTTCTTGCGCTATCTGGCCGAGCCGGCCTCGCTGTCGGGGGTCGAGATCGCGGCCGGGGACCGCCTGCTCCTCTCCTACCCGTCGGCCAATCGGGACGAGGGCGTGTTCGACGACCCGATGGCTTTCGACATCACCCGGGCCAACGCCAGCCGGACCCTGGCCTTCGGCGGCGGTGAGCACTTCTGCCTCGGTTCGACCTTCGCCCGGCGCGAGATCCGGACACTGCTCCCCCGTCTGCTGGCCGAAGTGGAGGAGATCACCATCGACGGCGAGCCCGAGTTCGCCCAGGCCAATTTCGTGGGCGGGGTCAAGCACCTGCCGGTGGTGGCGAAATTGCGCTGACGGGTGTCCATCGGGGCCGACGTCCTTCGTCTCCATGGTGACGGGCGACAGGCGCCCGACCGCAAGGAGGCACCCGATGACCACCTACCTGCTCGC
>DATGGF010000196.1:0-1569 GCA_035308625.1 Acidimicrobiales bacterium
AAGGCAGCCCGTGACCGTCGCCCTCATTCCCGGGTCGTTCGACCCGTGTCACAACGGGCATCTCGAGGTGATCGAGCGGGCCGGGCGGCTCTTCGACGAGGTGGTGGTGGCAGTCCTGCGCAACCCGCAGAAGGCCGAGCCGCTCTTCACCGGCGAGGAGCGCGAGGAGATGCTGCGCGAGGCCGTGGTCCATCTGCCCAACGTCCGCATCGTGTCGGTCACCACCCTGGTGGTCGAGGTCGCTCGCGACGTCGGCGCCAACGCCATCGTCAAGGGCCTGAGGGCGGTGTCCGACTTCGAGAACGAATTGCAGATGGCCCAGATGAACCGCCAGCTGTCGGGGATCGAGACTCTGTTCATCCCGACCAGTTCGACCTCCTCCTTCGTCGCCTCGCGCCTGCTGCGGGAAGTGGCGCGCTATGGCGGCGACGTCTCGTCGTTCGTGCCGAAGGTGGTGGCCGAGCGGCTGCAGGAGAAGTACGCGTGAGCGACCCCTTCGAGCCCTTCGACGAGGACCCCTTCGCCGAGAAGCCCGAAGGCGGAGACGATGCCGAGGGCCTGCTGCGCCGGGCCCTCGACACGCTGAACGCGGCGCGGGCCATGCCCCTCTCCTCGTCGGTGCTCGTGGCCCGCGACGAGCTGTCGACCCTGCTCGAGGCCGCTCTCGACCGGTTGCCCGACGAACTTCGCCAGGCTCGCTGGCTGCTGCGTGAGCGCGACGAGTTCATGGACCAGCGCCGCCGGGAGGCGGACGGCCTGCTCGAGGACGTCCGGGCCCAGGCCGAGCGCATGGTGCAGCGAACCGAGATCGTGCGCCAGGCCAACCAGGTGGCCCAGCGCATCCTCGACGACGCCCGCGAAGAGGCCCGCCGTCTGCGTCACGAGGCCGAGGACTTCTGCGACCAGAAGCTCGCCTCCTTCGAGATCGTGCTCGACCGCACCTTGAAGACCGTCCAGGCGGGCCGCGAGAAGCTCCAGGCCACCCCGGTGGTAGCGCCTCCAGCGGGAGAGGCCGAAGGCCAACAGGGCGAGGGCGGCGCCGACACCGGCGCCTTCTTCGACCAGGACGACGGAGACCGGTGGTGACACAGGTGGCGGCCCCCCATCGTCCCTTCCTGGTCCATGCGGCCCGGCTGCGGCGGGCGGTGGGGACCCGCCGACACGAGGTGCGGCGCGGGGTCGTCGACGGCCTGGCCTGCTCGGGTAGCGCCGTGCCCGAGCGAAGCGAAGTGGAGGCCGACGTCGTGCTCGAGTCGGTCGTCGGTGGTGTGTCCGTGACCGGCTCGGTGCTGGCCCCGTGGTCGGGGAGCTGCCGGCGTTGCCTGACCCCCGCCACCGGCGTGCTGACCCTGCGAGTGCGCGAGCACTACACCGAGGGCGGCGACGGAGAAGAGACCTACCCGTTGGCCGACGGCGACGTCGACCTGGAGCCGCTCGTGCGAGACGCGGTGCTGCTCGAGCTGCCCCAGGCACCCTTGTGCCGTCCCGACTGCCGGGGGCTGTGTCCTGTCTGCGGGGTCAACCGCAACGACGAGGCGTGCTCGTGCGTGGCGCCCCGCGACGAGCGCT
>DATGGF010000197.1:0-2165 GCA_035308625.1 Acidimicrobiales bacterium
GCCACGCCCTGGATGGCGAAGGCGATGGCGGTCGCCTCCGGGGCGCCGATGAAGATCGGCAGGGTGCGACCGAGCCCTTCCGTCTCGGTCAGCAGCAGGACCGGCGTGTTGGACTGCAGGTCCACTCGCACCGCACTCAGCCGGACCTCGACCATGCCTGCAACTTACCGCCCGTAGAGGGCCTCTACATACGCATCCGGGTCATCCTCGAGCACCCGGCTGTCGCCGGCGGCGACGAAGGGCAGGTTGCGGTAGCGGCCGGCCACGTCCAGGCCGTAGCCGAGCAGAAGGTCGTCGGTGACGTCGAAGCCGGCGAAGCGGACCGACACCGGGACGATCCTCCGGGCCCGGCGGTCGAACAGGGTGCAAACCTCCACCGACGCCGCCCCCCGCCCCCGCAACTCCCCCAGCACGTACGTGCAGGTGAGGCCCGTGTCCACGATGTCCTCCACCAGGACCAGGTCACGCCCGTGGACGTCGTGGTCGAGGTCCTTCACGATGCGCACGCGGCCGGTGCCCTCGGTGTAGGCCGAGATGGCCAGGAAGTCGACCTCGCAGGGCACCGACAACCTCCGGACCATGTCCGACAGGAGGAAGAGGCTGCCCTTGAGTACGGACACCAGCAGGACCCCCTGTGGGTAGGCAGCTGACACCTCAGCCGCCAGGCGACCGGCAGCAGCGGAGAGCTCGTCGGCCGGGAAGACGGTGCGGGCCCCGCCCGCGACGGTCACCCGCCGAGCTGGTCGCGCAGGGCTCGCTGGAGGAGCACGGCTCGTAGCTCCTGTCCGAGGCGCGACAGCTCCGCCACGGAGTCGTGCGCCCGACGGCGCGACTCCGGGTTGCGCTGCTTGAGCAGCGGCAGGACCACCTGCTCGATGAACCCCGCCTCGCGGTCGGCCGAGTGCTTGTGCAGCCGGAGATGACGGGGCTCCACGCCGAAGGCGGCGAAGCTCGCCGCCAGCCGGGCCACGGCCAGCGCGTCCTCCCCGTAGTAGACGGTCCCCGCGACGTTGCGCCCCGACAGCAACCCGAACGACTCGAGCCCACTGAGCGCGCCTGGTGCACACCCACTGGCCGCCGCCAACTCGTCCAACGTCATCTCGTCGTCGGACAGATCGGGCACCGGTTCAGCCGGCACCGCCGGCGCCCGCTGCACTTCGGCGGCCACAGCCGGCTCGGGCGCGACCCGCGCCGGCGATGTCCGCGCCGGTCCTGTCGGCGCAGCAACAGGCTCCGCCACCTCCTCCGCCGGGCGATCGGCGAGGACCCGGCCGCGGCGAGCCGGTTCGAAGCCGGGCAAGGCCGAGGTGCTGGCGCCCCGGCTGCGTCCGCCCGGCTCCCGGGCCCCGGCACTGCGCTCCGCCCCGCCTCGCGACGGGGCCGGAGCCGCCCGCTCGCTCCCCACCAGGGCCGGCTCGTCGTGCCCGGCACCGTTGCCCTCGTCCCCCACCTGCTCCAGTCGGCCCTTGATCACCTTCAGCGGCAGGAAGTGCTCACGCTGCTGGCGCAAGACCCAGCGAAGGCGCTCCACGTCCGGCTCGTAGAACTTGCGGTACCCCGACGGCGTCCGCTCCGGGTTGACGAGTCCCTGGCTCTCGAGGAAGCGGATCTTCGAGATGGTGACGTCGGGGAATTCCTGGCGCAGCAACGTGAGGACGTCACCGATGGCGAGGTAGGCGCGGCCACTCATGGCTCGTCCACGGCGGCGAGGTAGACGAGCTTGAACTTGCCTATCTGCACCTCGTCGCCGCTCGACAGCACCGCTTCCTCGATGCGCTCGCGGTTCACGTAGGTGCCGTTGAGCGAGCCGACGTCGCGCACCACCTGCCGGCCCGACGGGTCCTGAGAGAACTCGGCGTGGCGACGGGAGACGGTGATGTCGTCCAGGAAGATGTCGCTCTCGGGATGACGACCGGCTCGGGTCACCGTGGACTCGAGAATGAAGCGGGCCCCGGCGTTGGGCCCGCGCTTGACCACCAGGAGCCCGGCACCACTGGGCCGCTCGGGCAGCGCCACCGTCACCTCGTCGTCGCCCGCTTCGCCTTGCGCATCGACGGGGTGCAACGTGACGGTCGTATCGGAACTGGGCGCACCGAGCACGGCCCCACAGGACGAGCAGAAATTGGCGTCCGCCGGGTTCCGGTGCCCGCAGTTGTTGCAGAACA
>DATGGF010000198.1:0-4363 GCA_035308625.1 Acidimicrobiales bacterium
GACTGCCACTCATGGCCGGCGGCGCAACGCCACCACGCCCGCCTGCCTGAACCAGACGAGACTTCGTCGGGAACTAGGCTTCCGTTCTTCGTCGGGTGCCACTGCGCCGCGATTTCGGGATGAGTCACGGCGAGTGTCCGGTCCTTCGCTGCCTGACGGCCGGAGCAGTATGGGCAGCCAGTACCCGCGACGCGACTCCCGATGCTCGCCTGCCATTCGTGGCCGCTTTCGCAGCGCCACCAGGCGCGCAAAGCGACGCCGGGGGTCATGTCCGATGGCGTGACGTCGCCGTTTCTCGTCGGGTGCCACTGCGCCGCAACCCCAGGATGTCGGTCGGCGAGGGAGTTACCCTGTCCGACCCGGCGACCGGAGCAGTAGGGACAACCGTTGCCACCTGTGCGGCTACTCACCGGAGCGTCCCATTCGTGACCCTGCTCACAGTGCCACCAGACCTTCCGGTCCGATCCCGGGCTCACAGCTTCGGGGCCAAGCTCGCCGTTCTTCTTCGGATGCCACTCGGCGGCCAGTTCGGGACGCAGCGCCAAGAGGCTTCGCTCCGAGGTCGGTAACCGGCCAGAGCAACGAGGACAGCCGGTCCCCGAGGCTCGACTGACCACCGTGGCCGACCACTCGTGGCCGTTTTCGCAGAGCCACCAGGCGGGCTTCGACGAGCGAGCAGTCACCGTCGCCGGGGTGAGCGAACCGTTGCGCCCGTAGTGCCACTGCGCCGCGAGATTGGGGAAGACCTCGGCCAGTGTGTTGCCTTGCCCAGCACGGCGGCCCGCGCAGTAGGGACATCCGCTCCCGGCTGTTCGGTTCGTAACGGCGGCCCGCCACTCGTGGCTGCGTTCGCAGAGCCACCAGACGCGCCGATTCGAGCCAGTGGTGACCTGTGATGGAGCGATGTCGGGGTTCTTCGTGGGATGCCACTCCGCGGCGATCTCGGGTCGGAGATCAGCAAGGGTGTTTCCCTGGCCGACTCGGTGGCCCGAGCAGTATGGGCAGCCCTGTCCGGCCTTCCGGCCAGCGATGGTCGCGTCCCACTCGTGTCTGCAGGACCCGAGCCACCACACCTTCTTGCTGCTGCCCGGCGTGACGTCGAGCGGCGTCAGCTCGCCGTTCTTCGTCGGGTGCCATTCGCCCGCAAGTGCGGGGAGGACCGCGGCGAGGCTGTTGTGCGCGTAGGCCCTTCGATTGCCGCAGAAGGGACAGCCTCGACCTTGGACGCGCGATGCAATCGATGCCTCCCATTCATGGTCATGTCCGCAGCGCCACCACACCTTCCTTGTGGTGCCGGGAGTGACTTCAGCGGGGGTGAGCGGGTCGTTCTTGGTCGGATGCCACTCTCTGACCAGCGCAGGATTGCGGTCGACGAGAGTATTCCCCTGCCCCGCCTGGTTGCCCGAGCAGTACGGGCAGCCCGTGCCGTGAGCGCGGTTCAGGATTCGCGACCGCCACTCGTGACCCGTTGCACACTGCCACCAGGCGTAGCGACCGGAGCCAGCCATCACGACTGTTGGCGTGAGGGCCCCGTTCTTCGTCGCGTGCCATTCCACGGCGATCTCGGGGAAGACTTCGGCGAGTGATTTGCCGACGATCGCGCCCCGCTGGTAGCGAGCGATGAGCGCGTCAGCGGCATCTGATCGAAGCAGGTCGGTCGACGCTCGGTACGACTCGATCCCGGGACAGGCGATGTCGAGAGTCTCTTCGAGGCGCTCGACGATGCGGATGACGACGTCTCTCGTCTCGCGGAGGTCGGCGACGACGAAGTCATACGGACCGATCGGCTGGAGTGGAAATTCCCGCACACGGACGAGGGTCCAACTGGCCCCTTCGAAGGCCGCGAGCTTTCGCGTGTCTCGGTCGGTGGACTGCCGGCTCTTGTGGTGGTCATCTCCGTGCCAGAAGCGCCCGTCGATGTCGATCGCGATCCGCTCGTCTCGCAGGACGATGTCAGGCTCCCACCCCGTCTCGGCGCGCACGGTTCTCGAGCCCTCGTGGAGGTCGCCAAGCGGCAGGAGCGCACCGAGTTCTGCCGCGATCCGCACGGCTACTTCGGACCAGCCTGGCGGACGGCATCTGGAGCAACCTCGCCCCGAAGACCGGCTCGCAACCGGGGCGAGCCACTCATACCCGCACTGGCTGCAGCGCCACCACGCTTTAGTGTGAGTGAACGGTGCAACGCGATCCGGCCTCAACCCGCCGTTCTTGCTCGGATGCCACTCCGCCGCAAGCTCGGGGAAGCGATCCGCAAACGAGCGGCCAGGCATGACCGCGAGTCCAGCGCACGCTGGGCAGCCGGTACCGTCGCCGGTCCGTTGCGCCACCGTAGCGACCCAGTCGTGCGTGCAGGTCGAACAGCGCCACCATGCTCGCTTTCCCGACGACACCGCGAGCGTCTCCGGGCGCAATTCACCGTTCCTTGATGGGTGCCATTCCATCGCAAGGCCCGGGAATCGAGCAAAAAACGATTCGTCCGGGAGGACGCGCTTGCCTGCGCAGTACGGACATCCGGAGGCCTGGTGACCAGTTCGAAGCTTGACCGCCATGTCCCACTCATGTCCACACGGGCCGAGCCACCAGGCAACTGTGTTCGTTCCCCGCGTCACTCGATCCGGAGTGAGCGAGCCGTTCTTCTGGGGGTGCCACTCCTGAGCAAGATCGGGTCGCGCCTGGGCGAGGCTGATCCCTCGATGCCGGTCGGCGCCCATGGCGCAACGCTACAAAGTCGCAGGCAACTAGGGGCTCGATCCCGGCCGGGTTCTACCGTGGCCAGCCCCCAATCACCGCTCGCCGTCGCCAGGCCGGGCACCCCCTCCCGCAGCTCTGTGGGGTCCGACTAGGACATCGTCTTCGCCATCCAACTGGTCTCGAAGCCTACGACAGATCAGGTCCCCCTTTCGGGGCGCTGCCTCGGACCAGGGATGAAGCGGGATGGAGGGGGTTGGAAAGTCCTCGCATCACCTCCAAGGATGCTCAGGGGAGACCGTGAGCATCGTTGGAGGTGTACCGCTCGCCACGTCGCCACCTAGAACGACTCTCACAGGACCAGTCGTTGGTGAGGCTCGCGTTGGCGCCTTCTCCCAGCGGGTTCAGATTTGGCGCCTCGGTCCGGCGCGTTATCGGATGCCCTACAGCCAAGCCAGGGCCGCACTACTCCCGGCATTCCCGGACTGGTCACGGACGGTTGACTTGGCTGATTGCCCTCTAACGAGGGGCGGGCTGAGGGTCCCCTGCTGCCACCAGATCGACAGTCGGCATCGGCGGACTTTGAAGGGTGTCGATGACTGGCAGCACGATGACATCTGCATCCTCGCCCGAGACTTCTTCGAGACTCCGGCGAGCTGGTTCGGGGAGCACCATTGTAAGGAGCAGCCCGACGACCGAGGCCGACGCAGCTACGAGCAGCATCCCCTGGAGCTGTATGTGCTTCTGCAACTGCGGGACCAGAAACACTCCCACGAATGCACCGAGTTTCCCGATTCCGGCGGCGATGCCATGACCGGTCGTCCGCATGTTCACCGGGAACACCTCCGACGGCATGACGAAGGTGGTCGTGTTGGGACCGAACTCGATGAAGAAGTAACTGACCCCGAAGATGGCCAGGAATGGAGCGACCGTAGTGGTGAGGGTCGGGAACGCACCCAACGCGATGAAGCAAAGGGCCATCACAGCGAAGCCGATGAACTGAAGACGACGGTGTCCGATCCTGTCCATCTTGGCGATCGCCAGCAGGTAACCAGGCAAAGCAAAGACCACGAAGATGCCCAACGTCCATGCCAGCTTGGTCTGCAAGGTGGCGAGCGGCGCGACCTGCTTGAGGATGGACGGGAGAGACAGGGTATTTCCGTAGTAGGCGTAATCGAAGAGGAACCATGTGCCTGCCGTACCTGCGATGAGCATCAGCATCCGTCGGTTGCGGAGGAACTCGCCGAGCCGCATGTGCCGGGTGCTCTCTGCTGCTGTCTGAGAAGCGTCGATGGCGCCGTCCGCAAAGAGGTGCAGCTGGGCTGCGGCCCGTTCGGCATTGCCCTGAACCCGAGCCTGGAACCGTGGGGACTCCGGCATCTTGGCTCGTAGATAGATCACCGCGGCCGCCGGAATGGCGCCGAGACCGAGGAGCAGCCGCCATGTGAGATCTCCGCTGATCCCGGAGGACAGCAAGACGAGGGCGACTAGCGGCCCCACGATGAGCCCGAGCGCCTGCATCGAGAAGACGAGCCCGACGAGTCGTCCCCGGTCGTTGCGATTGGCGTACTCGCTCATCAGCACCGCCGAGACTGGGTAGTCACCCCCAATCCCTAGGCCCAGGACGAATCGGGCGACCACAAGGAAGAGAAAGCTGGGAGCAAACGCTGATGCA